>CBHCZH010000012.1:0-42642 GCA_965977975.1 uncultured bacterium | reverse complement strand
GCTGACCGCGGCGTTCTGGGCCGCGCTGATGCTGTTGTGAGCGAGGGCGGTATGGGGGACGAAATGAGCGCCAATAAGACCAGGGGTACCGATATCGGCGAAGTTCGCGGGCTCGGCTCGGCGCATCATGGTGCGGGGCACTGGGTGCTGATGCAGTACACGTCGGCGGGCAGCCTGCTCACCTGTGCCTACCTGGTGGTCTCGTTCCTGCTGCTGCCCGATCTGGCCTATCCCACCGTGACCGGCTGGCTGAAGGGGCTCGGACCGTCGTTCGCTCTCGGGCTGCTGATCGTGGCCGTGTTCTGGCATGCGCGGCTCGGCCTGCAGGTGCTGATCGAGGATTATGTCGAGCATTCCGGCCGGCGCTTCGCGGCGATGCTGTTGATCAATCTCGCCGCCTTCGCGGGCGCGGCGTTCGGCTTGCTGTGCCTGATCCGCATCGGGCTCGGAGCGGCCTGATGTCGTCTGCCCCTTCTTACAAGATTGTCGATCATACCTACGACGTGGTGGTGGTAGGCGCGGGAGGCTCGGGCCTGCGCGCGACGATGGGAAGCGCCGAGGCGGGGCTCAAGACCGCCTGCGTGACCAAGGTCTTCCCCACCCGCAGCCACACCGTGGCGGCCCAGGGCGGCATTGCGGCGAGCCTCGGCAACAACTCGCCCGACCATTGGACCTGGCACATGTACGACACCGTCAAAGGGTCGGACTGGCTCGGCGATCAGGACGCGATCGAGTACATGGTGCGCGAGGCGCCGCAAGCGGTCTACGAGCTCGAGCACGCCGGCGTGCCGTTCAGCCGCAACAAGGACGGCACGATCTATCAGCGTCCGTTCGGCGGGCACATGCAGAACATGGGCGAGGGCCCTCCGGTGCAGCGAACGGCGGCTGCCGCCGACCGCACCGGCCACGCGATGCTTCACGCGCTCTATCAGCAGAGCCTGAAGTACGACGCGGACTTCTTCATCGAGTACTTCGCGATCGACCTGATCATGAGCGGCGGGAAATGCGTCGGCGTGATCGCGCTGTGCCTGGACGACGGCTCGATCCACCGCTTTCGCGCACAGGCCGTGGTGCTGGCGACCGGCGGCTACGGCCGCTGCTACTACACCGCCACCAGCGCGCACACCTGCACCGGCGACGGCAATGCGATGGTGCTGCGCGCCGGGCTGCCGCTGCAGGACATGGAGTTCGTCCAGTTCCACCCGACCGGCATCTACGGCGCCGGCGTGCTGATCACCGAAGGCGCGCGCGGCGAGGGCGGGTACCTGACCAACTCCGAAGGCGAGCGTTTCATGGAGCGCTATGCCCCGAGCGCGAAGGACCTCGCCAGCCGCGACGTGGTGAGCCGATCGATGGCCCTCGAGATCCGCGAGGGGAGGGGCGTGGGTCCGAACAAGGACCACATCTTCCTCCACCTCGACCACATCGATCCCAAGGTGCTCGCCGAGCGGCTGCCGGGGATCACCGAGAGCGGCAAGATCTTCGCCGGCGTCGACCTGACCAGGCAGCCGCTGCCGGTGGTGCCGACCGTGCACTACAACATGGGCGGCATTCCGACGAACTACCACGGCGAGGTGATGACCATCCGCGACGGTAATCCGGAAACCGTGGTGCCGGGCCTGTTCGCGGTCGGCGAGGCCGCCTGCGTTTCGGTCCACGGCGCCAACCGGCTCGGCTCGAACTCGCTGATCGACCTCGTGGTGTTCGGGCGAGCGGCGGGGCACCGGCTCAAGGAGACGATCAAGCCTGGCGCCGCGCAGGATGAGCTGCCAAAGGACAGCGCGGATCTCGCGCTGGGCCGGCTCGACCACTTCCGCAACGCCAAGGGCGGCTCGCCGACCGCCGCAATCCGTACCGACATGCAGCGCTGCATGTCCGATCATGCCGCGGTATTCCGCACCGAAGCGCTGCTGGCCGAAGGCAAGGACAAGCTTGCGGCGATATACCAGCGGATGCAGGACATCGCGGTCACCGACCGCTCGCTGATCTGGAACTCGGACCTGATCGAGACGCTCGAGCTCGACAACCTGATCGCCCAGGCCACGGTGACGATGGCTTCGGCGCTCAACCGCAAGGAAAGCCGCGGCGCCCACGCGCGCGAGGACTTCTCCGAGCGCGACGACGCAGGCTGGATGAAGCACACCGCCACCTGGTTCGAGGGCTGGGGCGGCAAGGGCGGCACGGTGCGGATCGATTATCGCCCGGTGCATGAGTACACGCTCACCGACGACGTCGAGTACATCAAGCCGAAGAAGCGGGTTTATTGATGGTCGGGACTGACCTGGTCAGTCCGCATCCCATTTTCGTGTTCGACGGCGTTTGCGTGCTCTGCTCGACGGGCGCGTCATTCGTCATGCGCCATGATCCGCAAGGCAAGGTCAGGTTCCTGTCAGCCCAGTCCCCGCTGGGAGCGGCAGTCTATGCTCACTTCAACCTGCCGCTCGATGCAAGCTACCTGCTGATCACACCGGACGGGACCTTCAAGAAGACCACAGGCTTCTTTCGGCTGGCCGATATTCTCGGCGGCTGGTTTCGCTTGGGAAAGATCTTCTGGCTGGTACCCCGCCCGCTCAGGGATTTCGTGTATGATCGGGTCGCAAGCAATCGCTACCGGCTCTTCGGCCAGAGCGAACAATGCGCACTGCTCTCCCCCGATCAGCGCGCACGGCTCGTCACGGAAGATGTGGGTCTGCGCGCGCAGCTGACACTTGCCGAGGTAACCCCTCCGCGCCGGACTTGAAGCCTCTTCTCGTCGCGGGGAATTCCGGGGACAGGGACGCGATAGCTATTTCATAGCAACTCCGCAGTCGGATCTCTCCGCTCATGGAATACGCGGACGACTTTCGCGGCATCCTCGCCGACCACATGGAACACGAGATGATGGCCGCTGCGCATGCGCGCTTGAAGGCGACCGCTCCGGTAGGCGCCCCGGCCGTCAGCGCGTGCAAGCGCATAAGGTCTTCACGAAACCGGTTTCATCAGCTACTGCTGAGCGCTCGATACGGGGTCGGGACACACCATGAAAACCTATCTTCTCAAGGCCTTGGCGGCCTTGCTCGTTCTATGTAGCGTCGCCGCGCCGGCGCAGGCCGAATGGCGCGAGGCGAAGTCCGAGAACTTCACCGTCATCGGCGACATGCCGGAAAGCGAGCTGCGCCGGTGGAGCGAACGGCTCGAGCAATACCACGGCATGCTCGCCTACCTGCTCGACGCGAAGCGCTCCGCGCCGGTTACCGTCTATGTGCTCAATGGCTTGGGTGCCGTGCAACGGGCCGGCGGATCGCGCGCAATCGCGGGTTTTTATCATGCCAGCGCACAAGGGGCGAATGCGGTCGTTCCCGAGCGGCTCAACTACGACCGCGGCATCGAGGACTTCAATCCGCGGGTGATCCTGCTGCACGAATACGCGCATCACATGCTGCTGACCAACGTCGAAATGTTCATGCCTGGGTGGGCCCAGGAAGGACTGGCGGAGATGTTCGCGACGGCCAGGGTCGAGGAGGATGGCAGCGTCGTGATCGGCGACGAGAACGATTCTCGCGCCGGGGGCATGGTTTCCATGAGCCGGTGGAGCGTGCGGCGCATGCTCGAAAGCGATTTCAACCCACCCAAGGACAGATACGAGAATGGGGAGAAGTACACGCGCGGTTGGGCCCTGGCGCATTATCTGTGGTTGAGCGGCGAGCGACCGAACCAGTATGGCGACTTCATCGCCGAGCTCAACCGGACGGTCGACCCGGTGGCGAGCGGCGAGAAGGTCTTCGGTGACCTCGGCCGGCTCGACCGCGAGCTCGATCGTTACATCAAAACTGGCCATTTCAGGCACGTGCGGCTGGGACCGGACCTGATCGGCACGCCGGGCGAAATTACCGTCCGCACGCTTGGCGAAGGCGAGGCGGCGATGATCGACTATCGGCTGGTCAGCACCTTGGGTGTGACCGAAGAGCAGGCAATCCGACTGATCGAGCAGGCGCGTCCGATCGCCGCCCGCTATCCCGACAGCGTCACCGTCCAGACCTGGCTTGCGGAGATGGAGTACGATGCCAAGAACTATGATGCCGCGTATGCGGCGGCCGAGCGCGCGCTGGCGATCGACGCCGAGAGCCTGTTCGGCTTGGTCTACAAGGGCCGCGTGCTGATGCGCCGCGCGATCGCCACCGCCGACCGCGAGCAGGCGGCCGAGGCGCGGCGCTGGTTCCTGCGCGCCAACCGCGCCGATCCAAATCACGCGCTGCCGCTGCAGCTGTTTTACGACAGCTTCAGCGCGATCGGCGAGACGCCGCCGGACGGCGCGGTCAACGGCCTCTACGCGGCGATGACGCTGGTGCCACAGGATGCCTCGCTGCGAATACGCGCTGCGATCGAGCTATTGCGTGAAGGCAATGTCATCCAGGCGCGACGCGTACTCGCCCCGGCCGCGTTTCGCCCGGAAAGCCTTGGCGAGAACGACCCGCTCAAGCTGATCCGCGAAATGGAACGGACCCAGGACGCCGCCGTTCTCCTCGCCAAGGCGGCCGAACTCAAGCTCGACAAGGTCAACGAGTTCATCGAGCAGCCGGACGAAGAGAACGAGGACGAGGACGACGCGATCAGGGTGCCTGCGGCGCGCTAACCGCATTACTTCTGGGCAACCGGTCGCAAGGCTTGTACTGACCAGTACATGCTTTCTGCCGCTCCCCCGGCCCCCCGCCGCGCCGCCATTCTGCGGGCGGCCAGGCTATGCTTCCTCGACCGCGGCTTCATCCGCACTTCGATCAGCGACGTGATCGCCTTGTCGGGCGGATCGCGCGCCACGGTCTATGAGGAATTCGGCAGCAAGGAGGGGCTGTTCGCGGCGCTGATCGCCTCGATCCTCGAGGAGATGCGGCTGCCGGAGATCGGCGACGGGCCGCCTGACGAAGTTCTGCGCGAGGTCGGGCTCAACTACATGGCGCAGTTGATGGATGCCGAAGCGCTGGCGCTCTACCGGGTCGTGCTCGGCGAGAGCTCGCACATCCGGCAGCTCGGGCCGGCGATTTTCGAGGCCGGCCCACACGCGGCTGCGACTGCGCTTGCCTCTCGCCTGACGGCTTGGACCCGAGACGGAACGCTGGTGCTCGACGATCCCGAGCGCGCAGCGGTGCTATTCCTCGCGATGGTCGAGGGCGATCTCCACCGAGCGGCGCTCCTGTGGAGTTGCAATCCCACCGCGGAGCAGATCGCCGGCAACGTCGAGGCGGCGGTCGAGCTGTTCCTCGACGGTGCGCGGAATGGGAAAGCCGACGGGCCTATTCGGCGCCCTGCCGCCGCACGCTGACGATCTTCACTGGATCGGCGATCATCTCGCCTTTCATCCAGCCTTCGCCTTTCTCGGGATCGAGCGGCACAGCGAAGATCGCGCGGACCACGTCCATGCCTTCGACGACGTGCCCGAAGGCGGCATAGCCGGCGCGCAGCTCAGGGTCTTCGGCGCGCGGATCGGCGTCCAGGCCCGGCATCGGCGAGACCGTTATCGACCAGTCGCCGTTCGCGGTGCCGGGCTCGCCGCGCGCCATCGAGATCGCGCCGGCGATGTGCTTGACGCCCGTCACGTCGGTCGGCTCATGCGCGATCGGCGGCAGGATGCGCGCGGGATCCCACTGCGTGCCAGCCTGGATCAGGCCGTTGGGCTGTTCGCCCCAATCGAGCTTCATGACGCGATAGAACACGATCCCGTCGAAGCGCTTCTCGTCGGCATAACGCAGGAAATTGGCCGCGGTGACCGGCGCGCGCTCGGTCTCGAGCGCGACGACGATATTGCCGAGCTCGGTTTCGATGACGACGTTGGTGGTCGCCTGCGCCGAAACGGCGGCAGGCAGGAGCAGGGCGGCGAGGAGCAGGGCGAATCGGTGCAGCATGGCGCAACTATCGAGCCAAGCCGCTCCGCTCGCCAGCGAAGAAAAAGTTCAGCTCGCGTCCAGCCGTGATCGGCTATCGCATGCCCCATGCACGACATTCACAGCGACCCGCCGGCGACCGCCGATCGCCGCGCGTATATCGAGGCGTTGCGGGCGCGCAAGCAGGCCGAGGCTGAGGCGATCGGCGTCGATGGCGACTATATCGGCCGCCTTGTCGAGCGGTTCTACGGGAAGATTCGGCAAGACGGGCTGCTCGGCCCGATCTTCGCGGAACGCATCGGCGACTGGGACCTGCATCTCGGCCGGATGAAGCAGTTCTGGCGCTCGGTGCTTCACGCCAGCGGTGAGTTCTCGGGCAATCCGATGGTCAAGCACATGGCCATTCCCGGGCTCGAGGAACGCCATTTCGCGCACTGGCTCAAGCTGTTCTATGCCACGTTGCGCGAGCTCGAGCCGACCGATGAGGCCACGAAACTCGTCGGCGAACGAGCGCGGATGATCGCCGACAGCCTGCTGACCGGCATCGAGACCCAGCGCAACGGGCTCCTCGGCGCGCGGGCGGGTGAAGACCTCCCGCGCGTCGAGGACCATCGCTAGCGAACCGGGCTTTCGACCACCGGGGGCGGATTGCCGCGATAGCGGAAGTCGCGCACGCGGACCGTCCCCTCGCCGGTGGCGAAGAGGCCGATCCTCAGGCTGAGGAAATCGCCGAACACGTTGTGGTTGAGGCCCGAGACTTCCATCCGGGTGTCGTGGCGGCGCCAGGTCAGCCCATCGTCGGTCGAGACGTACCAGGTGACGATGTTCTCGTGGTTGGTCACCTTCATCCGCACGCTGCGCGCCTTCAGCGGAGCGCGGGCCCACGATTGCTCGGCCGCATACTGATAGCTGCGCAGGAATTCGCCGTCGCAGCCGATGCCCGTGAAGGCCTTGCGGTTGTAGAACATCAGCAGACCCGCCTGGGCGTTGCCGACGAGGTCGAATGAGATTTCGGCTTCGTAGGAGCGGTCGGGCACGATGCAGGTCAGCGGGGCGGAGTCGGCCGGAGTTTCTCCAGTCGCGGCGAGCATCATGCCGCCATCGACGAACTGCACGCGGCGCGCCTCGTCAGGGCCAGGTTGGTGGAACGCCCATTGCGTACCCATCCTGTCGCGCGAGAAATCGTCCGACAGCGGCGGCGCGGAGGGGCCGGGACGCCCGCCGCGCGGCTTGGGAAGCGGTTTCGACAAGTCGCCGCCGAGAGCGCGGAACCAGCCGTCGTCGGTCCACTCGATCGGCTCGAGCAGCGTCTGCCGACCGAGTGTCCAGAAGCCGGCCTCGTAAGCATGGTAGACCATCCACCAGTCTCCCGCCGGTCCTTCGACCAGCGTGGCATGACCGCGCGACCACCACGGTTCATCCGCCGAGCGTGTACGCACGAGCGGGTTGTGCGGGCAATGCTCCCACGGCCCGTGTACGGAGCGCGAACGTGCGGCGATGACCATGTGGCCGGTCGGCGGACCGGCTGTCCCGCCGACCGCGGTGACGAGATAGAACCAATCGCCGCGGCGGATCAGCTTGGGACCTTCGGGCGCGAAGTTCTCGGTCACCCAGTCCTCGGGATAGCGCCAAGGTTCGTAGGCCGGCTCGAGCTGGCCGTCGGCCTTTAGCCCGTCGTCGGTCAGCCGCACCTTGCGAATGCCGTTGACGAACAGGTAGCGCTTGCCGTCCTCGCCGACGATGTGTCCGGGATCGATGCAGCCGCGCACGCCGGTGTCGATCGGATCGCTCCACGGCCCGGCCGGATCGTCGGCCCAGATCACCCAGATCTTCCAGTCCTCGCCGCCGCCGATCGCCGGAATGTAGATGAAGTAGCGCCCGTCGTGCTTGACGAGATCGACCGCGAAGATGTTGCCGATCGGCTTGTGCAGCGCCGGGCCCATCGGGTGCCAGTTGACCAGGTCGGTCGAGCGCCAGATGACGAGCCCGGGATAGATGTCGAACGGCGTAAACGTCATGTAGTAGACGTCGCCGTCCTTGAGGATCGTCGGGTCCGGATGATCGCCGGCCACGATGGGGTTGAGATAAGTCCCGTCGTCCAGGTCCGCCTTGCGCTGGCCGTCTTCGCCCGTTGCGTTGCTCAGGACGGCGGCCCGCGCGCTGCCGGCGAGGACCGCCGCGCCTGGCAGCGCGGCGCCGGCTGCGAACGACTGCACGATTCCCCTGCGGGACAGCCGCAGCTGCCCCCGGTTGGCGGGACTGTCCATTGGGTCTCCTATCTGAAGCGAAGGTTTTCGCGGCTTAGCTGATCGAGGCGCGTCGCACCCATAAGCTTCATATCGCGGATGATCTCGGCTTCGAGGATGCTGATCGCCCGCTCGACGCCTTCCTGCCCGGCCGCCGCGAGGGCGTAGAGATAGAGCCGCCCGCCCGAGACCGCCTTTGCCCCAAGGCTGAGCGCCTTCAGCACATGCGTGCCGCGCCGCACTCCGCCGTCGAGAATCACTTCCATCCGGTCGCCGACCGCGTCGACGATCTCGGCGAGCTGGTCGAACGGCGCGCGGCTACCGTCGAGCTGGCGGCCGCCGTGGTTCGAGACCATGATCGCATCGCAGCCCATGTCCGCAGCGCGCCGCGCATCGCCGACCGACATCACGCCCTTGAGCACGAACTTGCCGCCCCAATCGTCGCGCAACTTCCCGGCTGCAGCCCAGTCCATCGACTGATCGAGGAACTGGCTGAAATAGCTCGCCACCGAAGTGGACACGTTCGAACCAGCGGGCACGTGCGCTTCGAGGTTTGGGAGCGAGAACTTCTCGCGGAACAGGTAATCGAGCGCCCAGCGCGGCTTGATCGCATAAGACAGCGCGCTCGCCGGCGTGATCCGCGGCGGGCTGGTGAAGCCGGTGCGCAAGCAGCGCTCGCGATTGCCGCTGACGATCGTGTCGACGGTCAGGGCCACGGCATCGAACTTCGCCGCTCGCGCCGCTTCCAGCAGCGCCGCATTCAGCCCCTTGTCCTTGTGATAGTAGTACTGGAGCATCTTGGGGCCGGAAAACTTCGCGCCGATTTCCTCGATGCCGACGCTGGCGAGGCTAGAGATGCCGAACCACAGCCCGAACTTCTCGGCCACGGCGGCGACCGCGCGCTCGCCCTGCCAGTGGAACAGTCGCTGCAGCGCGGTCGGGCTAAGCATCAAGGGCAGCCGCGTGGTCTTGCCGAGCACGGTGACGGACGGGTCGACCGTCTCGACGCCGGCGAGCACGTTCGGCACCAGATCGACATCGTCGAACGCGGCGGTGTTGCGGTCCTTGGTGATCTCGTCGTCGGCGGCGCCGTCGATATAGTGGAACACGGGGTAGGGCAGCCGCCGCTTAGCCAAGGCGCGGAAATCGGCGATGTTGTGACAATCTTCGAGCCGGCGGACGTGATGGGCGAGGGTCATGGGGCGGCATACCTAGCGGCGGATATTTGTCTGACAAGTCGTTCATCAAGGCTTCATGTTTACAAACGTAATCGATGCGGCTATAGGCGTCGTCGTCAGGGAGGACGGAATGGCCGAAGCGACCGAACCGCACAACGAACGGATCAGCGAAGCCGAACACGCCGTCATGGAGGCGCTGTGGGAAAAGAGCCCGCTGACCGCCGCCGACGTGTGCGATGCCGTCTGCGAGCGCCGCGGCTGGTCGATGCCCACCGTTAAGACCCTGCTTTCCCGCCTTGTTACCAAGGGGGCCGTAGCGACCGAACCTGACGGCCGCAGGTTCCTCTACACTCCGCTCCTCGAACGCTCCGACTACGTCGGCGGTGAATCGCGCCGGTTGGTCGACCGCTTGTTCGGTGGCCGCGCGGCGCCGCTGTTCGCGCATCTCGCCGAGAGCGAGGCGCTGTCGGACGACGATATCGCCGAGATCGAGCGGCTCCTGCGGGAGATGCGGAAATGAGCGCCTGGCTGATCGATACCGTGCTTTATACGGGCCTGCTGATCGGCCTGGTACTGGTGCTGCGCCGCCCGGTCGGGCGCTTTTTCGGGCCGCAGCTCGCCTATGCCTTGTGGGCGCTGCCGTTCCTGCGGCTTCTGCTGCCGCCGATTACCCTGCCCGCGAACTATGCGCCCGAACCGGCACCTGTTCCGGCCGCCGCCGATTTCGCTCCGATGGCGTTCGACATGCCAGCCGAGACCGCGGTCACCGATGCCGCTGCGACCGCTCCGATAGTCGAAACGGCGGCGACCGCAGCTCCGCCACCGGCGACATGGGAATGGGTCGACCTGATCGCCCCGGCGGTATCGCTGTGGGCGGGCGTTGCGCTCGCCTTCCTCGCCTTCCGCGTCGTCACTTACCGGCGGATGCGCGCCGAGCTGCTCAAGGGTGCGCGGCCGGTCGGCGAGATTGGCAAGGTGCGGCTGATCGAGAGCCCGGCGCTCGCTTCTCCGGTCGCGTTCGGAGTGCTCGACAAGGTCATCGCGCTGCCGCCGCTGTTCATGGCCCAGCCCGATATCGTCGCACGCGATTTGGCGATCGAGCACGAGCTCGCGCACCACAAAGGGCGGGACTTGCTCGCCAATTTCGCGGCGCAGGCGCTGCTTGCGCTGCACTGGTTCAATCCGATCGCCTGGTACGGCTGGCGCGCGATGCGCCGCGATCAGGAGGCCGCCTGCGACGCCCGCGTGCTCGCCGGGCGGGGCCGTGAAGACCGGATTCGTTATGCCGCCTTGATTGCGGGAATCGCGACGGGACCGCGATCGCTCGATTTCAAGGGTGCATTGGCCGCGCCGATGGCCTGTCCGGTCCTCGGTGAACGGTCGATCGTCCACCGCCTGAGGAGTTTATCTATGTCCGAAACGTCCCGCCGCCGCCGCTGGTTCGGCCGTACCCTGGTCGCCACGAGCGCCCTGGCACTGCCGCTGACCGCCTCGATCTCGTACGCCGCGGCGAGCGCGCAACCTGAGGCTGCCGAGTCGCCCGAAGCGAACGAGGTCCATGCCTTCGCGCAAGCTCAGCCGGGCGTGCCCGGTGCGTCCTCTTCCGCATGGAATGAGCCGCCCGAAGCCCCGGAGGCGCCCGAAGCCCCCGAGCCGCCCGAACTGCCAGAGCCCCCGGAACCGCCTGAGCCGCCGGAGCCGCCGGAGCCGCCGGAGCCGCCGGAGTTCAACGGACACGACTGGAACAGCGAGGAGTTCCAGGCCGAGATGGCGGAATTCAATCGCGAGATGGAAGGGTTCGCCAAGCATTTCCAGAGCGAGGAATGGCAGCGCTACGGGCAGGAAATGGCTCGCTGGGGCGAACAGCACGCTGCGCAGATGCAAGCCTATGGCGAGCAGATCCAGCGGCAAATGCCCGACATCAACCGCATCGTCCGTTCGAGCCTGCTAAGCGCCCGCTCCGCTATCGCCAGCAATCCGCGGCTTAGCCAGGAGGAGCGCGACGAGGCCATGCGCGAGCTGGACAAGGAAATCGGGCGTCTCGAGCGCGAGAAAGACTGACCGGCCTCCCTCGATAATCTCCCCCCCTCATGGCCGGCCCGCCCGCGGATGGCTCCCCCGCGGGCGGGTATTTTTTGCTCGCCGGAGTGATGTACGCGACCCGCAATGTCGACTGATCCAGCGTCGGGCGGTCGGTCAAGGAGGTTGAGGGGTAGGGCCCGCCCCCTCCGCCATTCGGCTGCGCCTCATGGTCCCCCTCCCCCGTAAACGGGGGAGGATTGAAGCGATACCCGATCCTCCCCCGTTTACGGGGGAGGTGGCAGCCGCGACGCGGCTGGCGGAGGGGGCCCATCACCCGACCTCGACGATCCGGTCGCACTCCCTGTCGTCGCCGCTTTCCATCCCCAGCCGCAGCGCTTCCATCCGTTGCGCGCTGGTGCCGTGCGTGAAGCTTTCCGGGCTGACCGAGCGGCCGGCACGGCGCATCAGCGTGTCGTCGCCGATCGCGCTTGCCGCGGTCATGCCTTCCTCGAAGTCCCCGGGCTCGATCGCGTTGCGGTTCCGGCCCGCCCAGACGCCGGCGTAGCAATCGGCCTGCAGCTCCATCAGCACCTGCAGCTGGTTGGCTTCGCTCGGGCTCTGCTGCTGCGCGCTGCGGATCGCGTTCGCCACGCCGGTAAGAGCCTGGATGTGGTGCCCGTATTCGTGCGCCATCACGTAATAGCGAGCGAAATCGCCGCCCGCGCCGAGCTGCTGCTGCAATTGATCGTAGAAGCTGGTGTCGATGTAGATGCCCTGGTCGGCCGGGCAATAGAACGGCCCGACCTCGCTCGAGGCCGCGCCGCAGCCGGAATCGGTCCCGCCCGTGTAGAACCACAGCTTGGGGCCGCGGAACGCGATGCCGGCCTGGCCGAACAGCGGCGCCCAGGTGTCGTTGAGCGAGGAAAGCGCGTTGCAGGATTCCGTCGCGTAAGGGTTCATCGTGCAGAGCTCCTGCTCGGTCATGCCCCCTTGCTCGACCTGCCGTGCCCCGCTTTGCTGCGCGCCTTCGATCGCGCCGATCGTCTGCATCGGATCGGCGCCGAACACGAAATAGGCGATCGCCGCGATCAGCAGCGTACCGCAGCCGATCCCTCCCGCGCCGCCGCCCGGGAATCTGCCGCCGCCGCCGCGGCCGACCTCGATATTGTCGGTGTTGAAGGGGTTGAGCCGCATCGTGCCTCCCTGTTGCCCTCGACCTGCGTTGTGCGCCTGCGAAGAAAGCGCTGGACCGCGGCGCCCCGGCGCGCTTTGGAATTCTTCAACGCAATCGCGGGGAATCGCAAATGTTCCTTCAGGGCAAGCGCGCGCTGGTCACCGGCTCGACTTCGGGCATCGGCCTCGCCATCGCCCGCGCTCTCGCGGCCGAAGGGGCGAAGCTGGTGCTCAACGGCTTCGGAGAGGCGAGCGAGATCGACCGGCTGTGCGGCGAGCTAAGCGCCAGATATGCAGCCGGCGACCTCACCACGACGGCCGGTGTCGAGGCGATGATGGCGGCGGCGGGTCCGGTCGACATCCTGGTCAACAACGCCGGCATGCAGCACGTCGCACCGGTCGAGGACTTCCCGCCCGACAAGTGGGATGCGATCATCGCGCTCAACCTGTCGGCCGCGTTCCACACCGCGCGCCTGGCCGTGCCGCACATGAAGGCGCAAGGGTGGGGCCGGATCATCGCCACCGCCAGCGCCCATTCGCTCGCGGCCAGCCCGTTCAAGGCCGCCTACGTCGCCGCCAAACACGGCATCGCCGGGCTGACCAAAGTGCTCGCGCTCGAGCTCGCCGAGCACGGCGTGACCGCCAACTGCATCAGCCCCGGCTACGTCTGGACCCCCCTGGTCGAGAACCAGATCCCCGACACCATGACCGCGCGCGGCATGACCCGCGAGCAGGTGCTGAACGAGGTCCTGCTCGCCAAGCAGCCGACGAGGAAGTTCGTCCAGCCGGAGGAAGTGGCCGCGCTGGCGGTGTTCCTGTGCCGGGAGGAGGCGCAGAATATCAATGGCGCGAATTATAGCATCGACGGGGGTTGGACGGCGGAGTGAATTAGCGCGCCGTGCGTTTTGACCCGGTGCGGAGGTCTAACTCAAGTGGGGCTAACGATGGCTTTGCGCCCATGGCGGACGTTACAGTTTGACCTATGCTAGCCCAGAAGCGGACATCCGGCGGTCGCGCCGATCAAGGCTGGCTCGACACGTTGTCCATCAGTATCACTGGTTTGACGACCAGGCCTTCCTCGCTGAGGCGGATCGCCTCGTCGATTTCGGAAATAGGGAAGAACTCGATCAGCCTGTCGAACGGGAAGAGCCCAGCCTTCCAGTACTCTATCAACCTCGGGATGAAGCTGTGCGGCTCGGCCCCGCCCTCGACGACCCCACGGATGACGCGGCCGCCGCTCAATATGTGCGTCCCGTCGCAGACGATGTCGGCTCCCGGCGGGTACGCGCCGACAAGCGCAATTTCGCCACGTGGAGCAAGGGCGATTATCGCGTCGTTGCCGACCGCCGCGCTGCCGGTGGTATCGACGATATAGTCGAAGCCCGCCGGAAGCTCCGTGTCTGCTGCCACCTCACGCATGCCGCCAGCCAATGGGGTCGTCCCGTGGGTTGCGCCGAGCTCGCGGGCGATGTCGACCCGTTGCTGCTTCAGATCCACCGCCACGATGGTGGAGGCTCCGGCAATGCGCGCTGCCATCACGGCCGAAAGCCCGACGGCTCCTGTGCCGAGCACGGCGACGGAGGCGCCGCGCTGAACCTTCAGCGAATTGAGCACCGCACCCGCGCCGGTTTGCAGTCCGCAGCCAAGCGGACCGAGAAGCTTCAGCGGAATGGCCGGATCAACCAGCACGGCGTTTCTTGCATTCACAACGGCGTGAGTGGCGAAGCTCGATTGGCCAAAGATGTGGCTGTGGACGGCCTGCCCGTCGGCATCGATGATCGCGCTGGACCCGTCCGCTCGCATACCCATGAAATTAAGCGGGAACCACATGTGGCAATAGGCGGGCTCGGAGTGGGCGCACGAGGGGCAGCAGCCGCAGGATGCAAAGCTCAGGACCACGTGGTCGCCCGGAGCCAGACCGTCGACGTCGCCGCCGACCCGCTCGACGACACCGGCGCCCTCGTGGCCGAGAACCGCCGGAAACGGCGTCGGCACGAGTTGGTCGCGCATGACCATGTCGGTGTGGCAGACCCCCGTGCCCACGATGCGGACCAAGACTTCGTCGGGCCGCGGCTCGTCCAGGCGGATACGCTCTATTACCGGCGCCGCACCCCTCTGGCGCTGCACAGCGGCAGAGGCTTCGATACTCCCTCGCACCACCATCGCGGTCAGAACTCGAAGCCGAGGCGCGCATACCATTCGCGCGGACGGCTGTAGCTGCCGAAATAGACCCCCGCGGCATCGTTGGCGCCCCCCGAGACGAGATAGCGTTCGTCGGTCATGTTGGTCACGCCCAGCGTCAGATCCCAGTGACCAGCGGGCTCCCGATAGGATACGCTGGCGTTGACCAGGTCGATGGCCGGACGGCGCAGCGGCAGGTACCTTGCTACGTCGTTCCACACTTCCGACCGGTGAGACCAATCGGCGAGCAGGACCACCGATCCGCCGTTGGCGAGATCCAATTCGTAGCGCGGGCTGATATTGATGGACCATTCGGCGGTCTTCGGTAGCGGTGCCCCGACGAACGCCCCTTCGCGCAGACCGGGGATCGGTCCGGCCACGTCCGGCCGCGAGACGCTGGGCGCCACCGCGGTGAAATGCGCGTCAAGATAGCCAACGGAGGCATTGATCGTCAGGCCGTGCACCGGTGCCGCCACGGCCTCGATCTCGAAGCCTGTGATCCGGGCGGTGCCGGCGTTGTCGATCGTGGGCGAGGTGCCGACCTGCTGGTTGAGCTGCACGTCCTTGTAGTTGGTCGTGAATGCCGCGACGTTGAGCTGCAGCATCCGGCCAAGCAGCCTGGTCTTTGCACCGATCTCCCACGTCTCGGCCACTTCCTCGTCGAAATCGGGCGCGACGTTGCCTTGCGGATTGGTGAGCCTGGTGGTCCATCCGCCGGTCTTGTAGCCTTCGGAATAGCTTCCGTAGACCATCACGTCGTCCGCCGGAGTGACCTGCACCCCGACTTTGGGCGAGAAATTCGTGAACCGCTTCTCGTTCACGCCCGGGACGTAGACCCGCACCGGATTGCTCGGATCGGGGAAGCCCAGCGCGGCAAAGCACGGCGGCCCGCCCGCTGCCTGCGGCGGGGCCAGGGGAAAGTCGCCGAACGGATGGATCGTGCCGTCCGCGTCGGCGCATCCGAAGAACTTGTAGTTGCCGCCGTTGAGATCCTGCTGACCGCCTTCGAAGCGCTTGGTCTCGTCGGTGTAGCGGCCGCCCAGCGTGATCCCCAGCCATTCGGTGACGCGCAGGTCCGCCTGGCCGAAGAACGCGTAGTTTTCGGTGTCGAAGTTGTTGGGGCCATCGACCTGGAGCAAGCCTTCGTCGAAGGTCACGAAGTCGTGGAGGTCGCCGCTTTCCTCGAAATAATAGGCACCGGCCACCAGGTTGAGGCGGTCGCCGAGCAGATCGGTGCCGACAAGCTGCACTTCCTGGCTGAACTGCTGCTGGTTCTGCGAGAACGTCAGCTCCAGCATGGTCAGCGGAGAACCGTCGAGATCGGAGCCGGCCTTCCAGTTCGTTTCGCGATAGGCGGTTATGGAGCGGACCGTGAATTTGCTCCCGATGTCCACTTCGGCATTGGCGGCGAGACCCCACGCCTTCAGCCGGTTGAAAGTCGGACCGGTCGCGTAGCTGAGATCCGGGTCGCCGGTGATGAAGCGACCGTCCCATGGCAACCGGTCGTTGTTCGGGTTGCCGTCGGCGTTGACCCCCGCGATCGGGGCCAGCAGTCCACCCGGGAAAACGCTCGTCCCGCGAGCGCCACATACGGCGGTGGCGCCCCGCGAGTCGATCTGTGCCTGGGTGGAATTGATGCAGAAGTTGTAGAGGCCCGCGAACAGGAAGCCGCCGACGGGATCGGCCGCGTTGATGCCGGTGCCCGGCCACGGATTGGTCGGCGCAAACGGCCCCGGCGGGAAGGACACGCCGAGCAGTGAGTTGTTCTGGCCCGACGAATCCTGGTTAGTGAAATCGCCCGACAGTGTCAGGCGGAACGGCCCGCGATCGTTCCAGCGCAATTTGCCGCGAAGGCTGACGGAGTTGTCGCCGCTCTGCCGCGACGAGGTGTCGTAGGCGGCATGGTTGAAATCCGTGAAGCTGTTCGAATTCGCGATCGCCCGCATTTCGGCGGCCGTTCCCGAGTAGGCGATGCGCCGCTGGAAGCCGTCGCGGTTCGTCACCGCCGCGGTGACCGACGCGCCCAGGCTTTCCGCCAACGGCAGGTCGACGATGGCGCGTGCCTTGACGAGGTTGTAGCTCCCCGTGGTGATGTCGCCGCGGACCGTGAATTCGTTGCCCGGCGTATGAGTAACGATCGAAATCGCGCCGCCTATGGTGTTGCGGCCGAACAGCGTTCCCTGCGGCCCTTTCAGGACCTCGATCCGCTCGACATCCGGCAGGTCCTGGTTGGCACCCACGGTGCGGGCGAGATAGACGCCGTCCAGATAGATGCCGACGCCCGGATCGATGTTGAAGGCGAAATCATCCGAGCCGATGCCGCGGATGAAGGCGGCCAGCACGGCGGAAGAACCGGAAAAGGGCGTGCCGCCGTCTAGATTGACGTTCGGCGCCAGGGTGCTCAGGGCCGCGACATCGTTAACCGCGCGCTCTTGCAACGTGTCGCCACCGAAGACGCTGATCGCGATCGGCACATCCTGCACGTTTTCGTCGCGCTTCTGCGCACTCACGATAATCTCGGTGATGCCGCCTTCGGCGGCCGGCTGCTCCGCGGTATCGGCGGGGGCTTCTTGCGCCCACGCTTGCGCGGGCAGGCAACCCATTACGAGCGCCAGCGTGCTGGCGGAAAGACGGCGATTCATGATCCCTCCCAATTTGTCTTTGGGAGGGCTCCTATGGAACGCTGTCGAGGCTGGCTTTCATGGACGCGCAGATTTCAGCACAATCGCGCCAATGCCCGCAGATTCAATGCCTCGCGCGGTACTGCCGTGGACTCGTCCCGAAGAATGCTTGAAAACGGCGGGAGAAATAGGAGCTGTCGGCAAAGCCGCACCGAAACGCGATGTCCGTGATGCTGGCGTGCGGCGCCGCGAGCAGGAGTCGCGCGGCGCGGTGGAGGCGCTGCCCGGTGATGTATTGGGTCAGCGTCGAGCCGGATCGAGAGGCGGCAGCCTGCAAGGTGCGCAGCGGCGTGCCTAGCTCCTTGGCGATAGCGGCAGGCGAAAGCGCGGGGTCCTCGATTCGCTCCGAAACGATCCGCTGGACGGAAACGAATAGGGGATCTGGCCGGACAGCCGGCGATGGCTCGTCGCCGTCGAGGCAGGACGCCAGCATGTCGAGAAGAATGCTCGCATAGACCGGGCCTCGCAGGCCATCGGGGTCATGGCGCGCTTCCTGCCAAAGGGAGTTCATGTATCGGTGCACCAGCCTCGTGCCGGGCCGCTCGCGCGATATGCAGCGGGCGATACAATCATCCACCCGCGATATTCGCTGCTCCAGCGCGGCCCTGCCCATTTCGACCACCATCAACTCGTGCGTGGTCGGGGCATTGAAACGGTAATGCTCCTCCGCCGCGCAGACCACCAGGTCGCCTGCGCACAGCTTCGCCGAGCGGCCCCTCTGTTCAAGGGTAACGTTCCCTGAATTGACGAGATGAATCACAAGCGTGCCATCATTGCCGAGTTGCCCGGCGGGATGTCGCCGCGAAATGACGGCTGGTCGTGATGCCGGCCTGACCATCCGAAGCTCGCTCAGGTTCCATAGGCTGAGTTTGGCATCGAACTGTTGTTGAAGCGGATCGACCACCATTCCGGGATATGTCGAATTCAGCAAGTCGTTCCAGAAGCCCAGCTTGTCGCCTGGGTCCACTTCGCGTGTGGAGAGCGTGCTTACCCAGCTCATCGAGCAGGCTCACACCCTGGGGTGGTCTGACGAGGACAGGGGCGGATCCGCTGCATAAGTTGCCGACCCCATACACTCCAGGGCCGATTGCGTCGATGGGGGGCCATACGATCCGATCATGCTCGAGCCATCGGTGGGTCGAGGATGGCGCATGCGCGCAAACCGCTTCGCCATCAGATCCCTCTGGCCGCACGCTAGGTAAGCGGGCAGGATGGTGCCTTCGTGCTGGGGAGGTCCGGATGGAGATGCGCTGGGTTCTGACGAGACTCCTCGCGGCCGCGTTGCTGATCGCGCCGGTGCAGGCTTTTGCCCAGGACGGTTCGGTGTTTCCGACGGCGCCGGCCGAGCCGAAGGCGGTCACCGTCGCGGCGATTGGCGACGGCAGGGCCGACGATAGCGACGCCTTGCAGCAGGCCTTCGACAGGGCGGTCGACGCGACCGGCCATGGCCTGGTGTTCCTGCCGTCGGGCACGTACCGGATCACGCGCACGCTCGTGGTGCCGACCGGGGTGCGCGTCTATGGGGTCGGGCCGACGCGGCCTGTGATCCTGCTTGGCGCCGACACTCCGGGCTTCCAGCAGGGCGTGTCGACGATGATCGTCTTCGCCGGGCGCGATCAGTACAACGTCGGGGCGGTGCCGGTACCGGTGCCGAGCGTCGTGCCGCGCGACAAGATCGTTCGCGACGCGAACTCGGGCAGCTTCTATTCGTCGATGCGCAACGTCGACATCGAGATCGGTCCCGGCAACCCGGCCGCGGCGGGGGTGCGCTTCCGCATGGCGCAGCATGCGTTCCTCAGCGACATGGAGTTCCGCATCGGCTCCGGCTTCGCGGGCGTCTACCAGGCGGGCAACGTGATGGAGAACGTCCGTTTCGTCGGCGGACGCTACGGCATCGTCAGCGAGAAGACCTCGCCCGCGTGGCAGTTCACGCTGCTCGATGCGAGCTTCACCGGCCAGCGCGACGCGGCGATCCGCGAGCACGAGGCGCGGCTGACGATGGTCAACGTCGCGATCAGCGACACTCCGGTCGGGATCGAGATCGACCGCGGCTATGGCGACTCGCTATGGGGCAAGGACGTCCGGTTCGAGCGCGTCAGCCGTGCGGGGGTGGTCATCTCGAACGAGAACAGCGTGTTCACCCAGGTCGCCTTCGAGAACGCGTTGGCGGCCGACACGCCGGTGTTCGCGCGGTTTCGCGACAGCGGGCGGACGGTCGAGGGCGAGGGCGATGCCTACCGGGTGACCTCGTTCTCCTACGGTCTGGCGGTGCCCGAGCTCGGACGGATGGGCGACTACGCGACCGAGGCGGAAATCGAGCCGCTGCCGGCGCTGCCGCCGCGGCGCGCGCCCGCGATCCGGGATCTGCCGGCGATGGCCGAGTGGGTCGACGTTCGCACCCTCGGCGTCACCGGCGACGGGGAGACCGACGACACCGCAGCGATCCAGCGGGCGATCGACGCGCACCGCGTGCTCTATTTTCCGGCCGGGTTCCACAAGGTCACCGCGCCGCTGAAGCTGCGTCCGGACACCGTGCTGATCGGCCTGCATCCGGCGATCACGCAGCTCTACATTCCTGACGACAATCCGGCCCATCGCGGGGTGGGGCCGGTGCTGCCGATCCTCGAGACTCCGGCGGGCGGGGATAACGTCCTCTCCGGGCTGGGGCTGTTCACCGGGCGAGTGAACCCGCGCGCGGCGGCGCTGCTGTGGCGCTCGGGCGAGCGGAGCCTGGTCGAGGACGTCAAGATCATGGGCGGGGGCGGCACGCCGACGGTGGACCGCACGCCGCTCGGATCGCGCCACGCGCATAGCGGCGATCCGGTCGCGGACGGGCGGATGGACGCTCAGTACCCGAGCATCTGGGTGACCGACGGCGGCGGCGGCACTTTCGCCGACGTGTGGAGCCCCAATACGTTCGCGCAGGCCGGCTTCTACGTGACCAACACCCGCACGCCGGGGTTCGTTTACGAGATGTCGGTCGAGCACCACGCGCGCAACGAGTTCGTGCTCGACAACGTGGAGAATTGGGAATTCCACGCGCCGCAGACCGAGCAGGAGGTCGGCGACGGCCCCGACGCGGTGGGCCTCGAGATCCGCAACTCGCGCAACCTGCTGTTCGCCAACTACCACGGTTATCGCGTGACGCGCAGCTATCACCCGGCGAAGAGCGCGGTGCTGCTGTTCAACTCGGGCGAGATCCGCTTCCGCAACGTCCATGTGAATGCGGAGAGCGGGTATGCGAGCTGTACCGACGAGGGGTGCGGGACTTTCCTGCGCGCGAGCAAGTATCCGTTCGAGAACGCGATCGAGGACGTCACACGCGGGGAGGTCGTGCGCGAGCACGAGTTCGCCCGGCTCGACATCGGCGCGGCCGATCGGCCGGCGGCAGAGCCTGCGGCAAGCCTGGCGCCGGTCGAGCGGCTTGCGGACGGGTTCTGGTCGATCTCCGGCGCGGCGGTCGATGCAGGGGGCGCGCTCTATTTCATCGACCGGCACTTCCAGCGCATCCACCGCTGGAGCGAGGACAAGGGCCTCGAGGTGGTGCGCGATCAGCCGCTCGATGCGGTGAACTTGGCGGTCGACGCGTCGGGGCATCTCATGGTGCTGTCGTCGCTCGGGCCGAAAGGAGCGGTCTATTCGTTCGATCCCGCTGGACCGCCCGAGGCGCTAACGGTGATTGAACCGACGCCCGTGCGCCGCGACAGCCGCGCGCGGACGCTGCTGCCGGTCAATTGGTGGGTCAACGGCGAATTTCGCGACCAGCTCGATCACGCGACTTACGAGTTCACGACGCTGGCCGAGATGTTCGCGCGCGAGGTGGGCACCGCGAAGGCGCAGGAATACGTCTCTCCCGACCGCAGCATCGCGCTGCCGGCCTTCCGCATCTGGCAGCAGGGGCCGCCCGACCATGTCGGCTGGCGCTGGTCGAGCGGCCTCATCGCCAACGGGCTGCTCGGCGCGCGGCAGGGCGAGCGGCTGTTCGTCACCAACGGCTCGGAGAACGTGACTTACAGCGGCACGGTCGGCCCGGGCGGCACGCTCACCGACCTCAAGCCATTCGCCAACCGTGGCGGCGAGAGCGTCGCCGTCGACGACCGGGGCCGCGTCTACATCGCGAACGGTCAGGTGTTCGTCTACGGGAGCGACGGCGGCCAGATCGGGCGCATCGACGTCCCCGACCGGCCGCTGCAGATCCTGTTCGGCGGACCCGATCGGCGGACGCTGTTCATCCTCACGCACCATGCGCTCTACGCGGCCCGGATCGGAGCTGACGAATAGGCGGCGGGTCTAACGACCAGTTGCCGAGAGTAGAACCAGCCGATCCCGATGAGGCAAACGCCGAGCGCGAAGAACGAGGCGATCCGCGCCAATCCCTCGAGGCCCGCCGCGTCGAAGATGAACACCTTGAACACGGCCACCAGCATCAGGACGAGCGAGCCGATACGCCAGCTGCGTTGCTCCGTTCTGGCTCCCCAGCCGAGGAAGCCGAGCGCCACGGCGATGGCGAGCATCGAGCGCAGCAGTTCCTCTTGCTGGCCGACCGGATCGAGAAGGACGCTCCCGGAGAATGCCTGGCGCAGCTCCGACAGGGCAAAGAGCGCGATAAGGATCATTGCCACGCCGTCGCATGCCGGGCGCAGCCGCTGGTCTGCGGCGACAAGAGGCGCGCGCAGCCAGAGCACCAGTCCGACGGCGAGGCCATAGGAGGGCAGCAGCAGGTTCACGATGGGCCAGCTGCCCACTGCCTGCTCGGTCCAAAGCGGGTTGTGCAGGAGGAGGCTGAACAAGGCAAAGTACGCCAGCGCGGCGAGCGCCGTTGCCGTTCCACTCCACGCCGGAACGAAGCGCGTCTCCGGCAACTTCGCGAGGCCGAGTGCGGCGGACGTCAACAAGGCCAGCCACAAGGTCCGCTCGGCCAACCCCTGTTCGACAAACTGGGCCATGTCGGCAATTCCGACGAGCTGTTTGTAGGCGACGTGGAGAACCACCAGCGCCAGCGACGCGGCTGCCACGCCCAGGCGATGGCGCGCCGCGCCATCGCTGGCCAGTACCATGACGGCGCAAAGGCCAGCCGCAAGCGGAACGACATAGCGCAGCGCATCGGCTAGCGGCGGCAGATCGGTCAGCAGGAGCGGTTCGCCCGCCAGGGCCTCGATGCCGGCGATCGTCCATGTCGCCAACGGTTCGGTGGCCCACAAGGCGCCGATCAAGAGCAGGGTGCCGTGCACGAAACCATGGTTCGGCAGACGCCAGGCGAGGCCGAGGACCGCAACGGCGACGACGGTCGGGAGCCAGGCTCCCGGCACCAGCATTGCGGCGGCGCCGTAGCCGAGCACCGCGACGAAGAACTCGCCGAGGCGGCGAGTTTTCCCCGCAGGATTGGCGGCGAGCAAAAGGCCAAAGGGAAGCGCGGCGGCCAGCCAGCGCCAGGCGTAAAGCCATTGCGGCGCAGCGCCTTCGCCGCCGAACAACAGAACCATCTCCTGCCCCTGGCTCGTGGCCAGCAGCAGGACGATTCCGGCAAGGGCCAAGCCCCATCGCAGGGCCGCGGGCATGGCGCCCGACCGTCCGCTCAGCAGCAGGAAAACGGCAATGGCGAGCACGGCGACGACCAGCGGCGCGCTCCATTCGGGAACGGCGAGCAGGCCGGCGAGGACGATCATGACGACGGCCGAGGCAAAAGCCGCGAAAGGCCCGGCGGCAAAGTCGCTCTCGCCTGACGGCCGGGCTATCCATGCGCCGAGGGCGGGCAACGCAGCCAGGCCGAGCGCGCCGAGAGCGACCGGCAGTGCCTGGCTGCCAACGAGCGCTAGATCCAGTTGGAGGCAGGTCGCCGCGACCAACGCGATCGGGTAGATTGCGAGTTGCGCCCAATCGATGGGGCCCGCCTCGCCACGCCAGGCATGAAACAGCGGCACGCCGGCGAAGATTAGCGCGTTGGCGATGGCCATCGCGACGAACCACGCGCCGGGCGCTTCGGGCCAGGCGGCGAGCAGGCAGACCGACAATGCTGCCGCTACGGCTCCCGCTTCCCGCAGGCGAACGAACCTGATGCCCAGGATCGCGATCGCCGCGCCGAGCAGCAGATAGCAGCCCCAGGCGAGCGGGCTGTAGCCCGACCGGTCGATGAGAGCTGCGATTTGCAGCACCGCGATGCCCGCGGCCGCAATGCGCCCTAGAGTCCCGAGCGGGCCGGCTCCAAGCAGGGATGGCAACAAGGTGCCGACGAGCACGAGGTAGCCGCCGACGGCGAGAATGCCGACGTGATCCAGCGAGCCGGCCACGAGCATCACCGCGCCCCAACCGAGCCCTCCGGCGAGCGCCGCAAGTCCGAGCCACGGATACCGCTGCCGCTGGCCGGTCACGGTGAGGCCGCCGGTCACCAACGCCAGATAGGTTGCAAGCAGCGGCAGGTTGGGATCGGTGCTTCCAGCGAGCGCCGGCGCGGCGAACCCGCCGATCAGCCCCAGAACCGCGCTAGGCAGGCCGAAGCGGAAGGAGAGGATGATCGCAAGCGCAGTCACGGCGGCCAGCCCCGTGAAGGAAAGCGTCGGGCCGATCAGACCGTAATGGGTGCCAGCGAAGTAGAAACTGGCATAAAGCGTCGCGAGACCCGCCCCCGCCAGTGCCTGGCGGACGCGCTCGTCACTCACCCGATGCTCGAAGCGGTAGGCGAGCTCGGCCGCTGCGAGCAGCACCGTGCCGAAGCCAAAGCCAATCGCCACACGAACCGACTGCGTAAGCATGCCCTTGTCGATCGACCAGCGCACCAGGAAGAAGCCCGCGATAGCCAGGGCGATACCCCCACCCCAGATCGGGAGCAGGCGGCCGAAAATCTCCTCGAAATCGAAGCTGGGGCGGAAGCGATGAACCTGCTTGGCTAAGGAATGCTCTGCTTCGGGCACGTCCTCGGTGACTTCGGGGATCACGCGTTCCGCAGAAGAAGTCGGAAGCGGGGCCGCCACTTCTCGCTCCTCGGGTTCCGCTTGGAATTCGCTGTGCGAGGGTACGAATTCATGCGGTGGCGACAGGTCCGCGCTGCGAGGCGGCCACACGTACTCATGGGTGCCTGCGCGGCCTTCCAGTTCGGTCACGCGCCGTTCCAACGACTCCATCCGATTCCAGATCCACGCGAACGCGCCCGCAAGTGCGAAAAGCAGGAGGATTACCATTGCCATAACCCCATTCGACATCTGTCGCAGCGAGCTAGCGTAAAAATGAACATCGTTCAATTAAGAAATTAGACAGCGTTCATTTTTGTGCTATTTGCTCCGCATGGGCCGGCGATCCGATCACACGCGCGAGGAACTACGCGCTCTGCTGATCGCGGAAGGGCACGCCCTGCTGGCCGAGCAGGGCCTGGCCAGGTTCTCCGGGCGTGAGGTGGCCAAGCGTGCCGGCTATACCGTCGGCACGATCTACAACGTCTTCGGCTCGCTCGATCGGCTGATCGGGGCGATCAACTCGCACACCTTTTCGCTGTGGGCCGATTTTTTGCGGCATCGGCTCGAGCAAGGGGGCGAGGACCGCATCAGGAGCCTTGTCGAAGGATATTTCGATTTCGCGCTGGCCCACCCGAACCTTTGGTCGGCGATCTACGACCATCGTCTGGGCGAAGGTGAGCTGGACGAGTCCGATCAAGGCCAGCGCGCGGCGCTGACTGCGATTGTGGAGGACGAGGTGCGGGCCGCATTGCCTGACCCCGATATGCCGGGGGCGGCGCGCTTTGCCCGCTCACTCATCGCCACGGTGCATGGCCATTGCAGTTATGTGGTGACCGGAACCTTCGCGTTGCTGGAGGAACCCGACCCGGTGGACAGCGCGCTCGCGCGCGCCCGCGAGTGCCTGGCGGCGCAAGGCTGAAGCTCTGCCGTCCGGTTTCGCGATCGATCCTAAGGACGCTGCCGGCGTGTGGCTAAACGCGGAAAGTGATCGCTTTTCCGGCGCTCATCGTCTTTACGCGTCTATTTGTCTGAGTATATCTCCGAAGCATGATCGTGGCACCGGGGAAGAAGATGAAAAGAAGCCTTGCTCTCGCGCTCGCCTACTCGGTGACGTTCAGTCCCTGCAGCGCGCAGCCGGCCGATCCTGCGCCGACTCTCGTCAACCAGGGCAATCCCCTCTTCCGCACCCTCTACACCGCCGATCCGGCCCCGCTGGTCGTGGGCGACACGCTCTATCTTTATGTCGGGCACGACGAGGCGCGCGGCGACCAGATGTTCAACATCACCGAGTGGCTCGCCTTCTCGACCAAGGACATGCAGCACTGGACGGCGCACGGGCCGATCATGAGGCCGACCGATTTCGGCTGGGTCCAGAAGGATGCCTGGGCCAGCCAGGTTCACGAGAAGGACGGCAAGTACTGGTTCTACACCACGGTCGAGCCCGATCCCGCGACCTCGCAGGGCAAGGCGATCGGCGTGGCGGTGGCCGACAGTCCGCTCGGGCCGTTCCGGGACGCGAAAGGCAGCGCGCTCGTCCGCAGCGAAGATACCAAGGGCCCCCACAACTGGGACGACATCGACCCGACCGTTTGGACCGAGGAGGACGGCACGAGCTGGCTGATCTGGGGCAACGCGGTGTGCAACATCGCGAAGCTGAAGCCCAACATGATCGAGCTCGACGGACCGATCCGCACTATCGACCTGCCCGATTTCGAGGAGGGGCCGTGGATCTTCAAACGCGGCGACATCTACTACCTGGCCTACGCTTCGATGGATAAGGCGATCAGCGCCGACGAGCGCATTTCCTATGCCACTGCGCCGAGCATCGAAGGGCCGTGGACCTGGCGCGGTGAGATAACCGGCGCGGCCGCGAACAGCTTCACGATCCACCCCGGCATCGTCGAATTCAAGGGCGAGTGGTATCTCTTCTACCACGTGGGCTCGTTGAGTGTCGGCGACCAGACCGGCTCGATCGGTCGCCGAGCCGTCGCGGTGGAGAGGATGCACTTCAATCCCGACGGGACGATCCGGCCGGTCCAGCAGACGGCCGCCGGGATCAGCATTCTTCCCCAGCAGTGAGGGTGAACTGAGGCTGGCGCTCAGCCTCGCTTGATCTTTTCCATCGCCTTACCTTTGGCGAGCTCGTCGACCAGCTTGTCGAGCTGGCGGAGCTTCTGCTCGAACGGATCGGCGATCTCTTCGACCCGGTAGCCGCAGATCAGGCCCTTGATCTCGCCGCGGTTGGGATGGAGTCGCGGGGCCTCGGCGAAGAAGGTGTCGAAGTCGGTCTCGCGGTCAAGCTGGTCCTGCAGGCCGGCCGCGTCGTAGCCGGTCAGCCAGCCGATGACCTCGTCGACCTCGTCTTTGGTGCGGCCCTTCCGTTCGGCCTTCTGGACGTACATCGGATAAACCTTCGAGAACTTCATCGTGTGCAAGTTCATTCGGGGCATTTCGAGGTCCTGATTACCGGTGCCGCCTCGGCCTGGCGGCGCCTGCGCCTACGGTAGACCATAAATCCGGCCACCAGCAAGGCGACCGGGACGCCCACCGCGCCGACAATCACGGCTGGCGCGGGGTTGCCCTCGACTTCGGTGACCGGTCTCGCGGTCAAGATCGTGTCGGAGGCGACGCTCTCTCCGCGCAGGATCATGCGAATGCCCTGCTCGCTTTCCGGCGTGTAGGGGAAAATGAAGGCGCCCGAACAGGGGGGCTGCAGCACCTGCAGCCACTCGGAACGAGGCGACGCGTGCGCAGGTGACCGAGGTGGCAGGCTTTCACTGTTGGCGCCGATGGCCGCAATGATGAGGGGCTGGCCTTCGTCGCCCCTCGACTCCGGAACGCCGAAGGTCGAATTCCACCAGTAGAGCTGGACCTCGTGGCCGAGGTCTCCCTTGAGCACCTCGTCGACGCGGACTGTCAGCAGGCCGTAGGCTCCAGGGTCGGTCGAGACACGCTCGTAACGCTCGAGTGTTCCGACGAGCACGGAATCAGCTTGCCGGATATCCTCGATTTCCATTGGCACGGACACCACGCAAGCCTGAGCGGACTGGATCACGGCGAAAACAGCAATCCAGAGGGCGGTCAGCGCCTTGAGTCCAGTGGAAAGCCAGCCGCTTAGCATGTAGCGAGTGATACAGTGTCACATGCGCACTGTCACGCGGCCTTTCAGGCGTTCGATACCCCCTCTAGCCGCCGTCACAAACCGCGTTTACATGGGCCGCCACGAATCGCTCGGCGCATAGAGAAGTGGCATCCATGGAAATCGAAACCGGCCTCACCTTCGACGACGTCCTCCTGAGGCCGGCCGAAAGCGATATCCTGCCCTCGCAGGCGAGCACGAGGACCCGGCTGACGCGCGGGATCGCGCTCAATATCCCGATCCTGTCCTCGGCGATGGATACCGTGACCGAGCACGCGATGGCGATCGTCATGGCGCAGCTCGGCGGGATCGGCGTGCTTCACCGCAACCTGACGGTCGAGGAGCAGGTCGAGGCGGTGCGCGCGGTCAAGCGCTTCGAGAGCGGGATGATCGTCAATCCGATCACGATCGGTCCGGATGCGACGCTGGGCGAAGCGCAGGCGCTGATGAACCAGCACCGGATCAGCGGTATTCCGGTGACCGATGCCGGCGGCAAGCTGTGCGGCATCCTGACCAATCGCGACGTGCGCTTCGCCGACAATCCCAAGCAGCCGGTGCGCGAGCTGATGACCCGCGAGAACCTCGCCACGGTGGAAGCCGGCGTCAGCCAGGACGAGGCGCGGCGTCTCCTGCATCAGCGCCGGATCGAGAAGCTGCTCGTGGTCGATGACGCCTATCGCTGCATCGGGCTGATCACGGTCAAGGATATGGAGAAAGCGGTTCTCAATCCCGACGCGACCAAGGACCCTACCGGCCGCCTGCGCGTCGCGGCAGCGACCACGGTCGGCGACAAGGGGTTTGAGCGCACCGAGGCCCTGGTCGCGGCCGAATGCGACGTGATCGTGATCGACACCGCGCACGGTCACAACAAGGAAGTCGCGCGCGCGGTCGAGCGGGTGAAGCGGCTGTCGAACGCGGTGCAGGTAGTCGCCGGCAATGTCGCCACCGCCGAAGCGACCAAAGCGCTGGTCGATGCCGGCGCCGACGGGGTCAAGGTCGGCATCGGCCCGGGCTCGATCTGCACCACGCGCGTGGTGGCCGGCGTCGGCGTGCCGCAGCTGACCGCGATCATGGAAGCCGCGAGCGCGGCGGGCGACGTGCCGGTAATCGCCGACGGCGGACTGCGCACTTCGGGCGACGCGGCCAAGGCGCTCGCCGCGGGAGCCTCGACGGTGATGGTCGGCTCGCTCCTCGCCGGCACGGAGGAAGCGCCGGGCGAGACGTTCCTCTACCAGGGCCGCGCCTACAAGTCGTACCGCGGAATGGGCTCGGTCGGGGCGATGGCGCGCGGCAGCGCCGACCGCTATTTCCAGCAGGACATCAAGGACCAGATGAAGCTGGTTCCCGAGGGGATCGAAGGCCAGGTCCCCTACAAGGGACCGGCGAGGGACGTGGTCCACCAGCTGGTCGGCGGGATCAAGGCGGCGATGGGCTACACTGGCGCCGCGACGATCGAAGATCTGCGCAAGCGCGGCAAGTTCATCCGCATAACCAATGCTGGGCTGTCGGAAAGCCACGTTCATGACGTCGCGATCACCCGCGAGGCGCCGAACTATCCGACGCGGTGAGACAGAGTTCCTCCCCCAACGGGGGAGGGGAACCACCCGAAGGGTGGTGGAGGGGCACGTGCGGCCGATCCGGACAGTGTGGTCAGGAATAGTCGAGGGTGCCCCTCCACCATGCTGCGCATGGTCCCCCTCCCCGTGTCGGGGAGGAACTCCGGCATGACCCCCGCGGCGCGTGCGCAAACAGCTATCGGGCTGCTCGACCAGGTCATCGCCGCGGCACTCGCCAAGGGGCCGCCGGCCGATCGCATCCTCGCCGACTGGTTCCGCGCGAGCCGTTTCGCCGGGTCGAAGGACCGGCGGGCGATCCGCGATCTCGTCTATCGCGCGATCCGCTAGTGCGGGCCGGTCCCTCAGACCGGCCGCGCGGCGATGCTGGCGCTGGCGAACGAAGACCCGGCGTTGCTGCTGCTGTTCGACGGCTCACCATACGGGCCCGCGCCGGTCGAGGAGGGCGAGCTGGTCGCCGAAGCGGGAGTTGCGCCGGAATGGCTGGTCGAGCGCCTGGCGGCATCCGGAATCGAGGGCGGCGAGGCAGCCGCCTTGCTCGACCGCGCGCCTCTTGATGTCCGGGTCAATGCTCTCAAGGCCGACCGCGCGGCGATCGAGCTGCCGCTTGCGGGCGAGGCGCTGCCAGCTAGGCAAGGCTTGCGCTTCCCATTCGGTACGCCGGTCGAGCAATGGGACGCATATCGCGACGGGCTTATCGAAGTGCAGGACGGCGGGAGCCAGCTCGCTTGCGAGGCGATCGAGGCCAAGCCCGGCGAAACGGTCATCGACTTGTGCGCCGGTGCCGGCGGCAAGACCCTCGCGCTGGCGGCAGCGATGGGCAACGAAGGAACCCTGGTCGCAGCGGATACCGACCGGGGCCGCCTTTCGAAGCTGGCGCCGCGCGCTCAGCGGGCCGGCGCGCTGATCGCCGAAACCGTCCTCCTCGACCCCGGCCGGGAGGCCGAGGCGCTCGCCGCCTGGCAAGGCAAGGCCGATGCAGTGCTGGTCGACGCGCCGTGCTCGGGCATCGGTACCTGGCGTCGCAACCCGGAAGCGCGCTGGCGGCTCGATCCGGCCACGCTCGAGCGGCTGACGGCGCTGCAGCGCCATCTGCTCGAAGTTGCCGCAACGCTCGTCCGGCCGGGCGGACGGCTGGCCTATGTGGTCTGCTCGCTGCTCGACGAGGAAGGGGCAGGGCAGGCAAGCGCTTTCCTGGCCGAACATCCCGAATGGTCCGCGGCTCACCTGGCGCTGCCGCTCGGCCGGCCCCGCGGGCCGGGAGTGCGGCTTACCCCGTTTCGCGACGGAACGGACGGATTTTTAATCGCACGTCTAGAAAAGGCATGATAGCTTTCATCCAAATGGTCGAAGAACGCGATCCTTCCCGGCCCGCGCTCAAGGAGTTGCTGATGCGTTACACCCCTGTCGCTGTTGCCCTTTCGCTGGCTGTCGCGGTGACCTCCAGCGTCGGTTACGGGGCGGACCGGCAGCCGGACCCGCGCGCGGCCGCACTGGTCGCCGAAGGGCGCAGCGAGCTCGCCTCTGGGCAGGTTCAGGCGGCGATCGACAGCTTCGAAGCGGCGCTCGCGGTCGATCCGGCACATACTCCGATCTATCTCGAGCTCGCCGAAGCGGCTCGCCAGTCGGGTCTCCAGGGCAAGGCGATCCATTATTACCGCGAAGCGCTCGAGCGCGAGCCGAACAACCTCGCTGCAATCTCGGGCGAGGGCGAGGCGCTGGTCGAGAAGGGCGCGGTCGAAAAGGCGCGCCGCAACCTCGCGCAGCTCGAATCGATGTGCGGCGGCGATTGCGAGGAAACCCGCGAGCTCGCGGCGGCGCTCGCTCGCGGGCCTCAGCCGACCGTGCTGACCGCCGAAGCGGTGACGCCGTCGACGGTGGTGACGCAGAACTGACCACTTGTTCCCCTCCCGCTTGCGGGAGGGGCTAGGGGTGGGTCAATGCGCCAGCTCACGTACAGGCCCACCCCCGACCCCTCCCGCAAGCGGGAGGGGAGACACGCTCACAACCTGTCCCTGAAACCCTTCACAATCGCCTGATAAACCTCGCGTTTGAACGGTACGATCAACTCGGGCAGCAGCTCGGGATCGACCCATTTCCATTCGCAGAACTCGGGGTCGTGATGGGCATCGAGGACGATATCGGAATCCGCGCCTGCGAAGCGGGCCAGGAACCAGGTCTGCCGCTGCCCGCGGTACTTGCCGCCCCACAGCTTGCCCTGCAGTTCCGGCGGCAGATCGTAGAACAGGTCCTCGGGTAGCCGCGCGACGAGCTCGACATGCTCGGGCCGGACGCCCACTTCCTCGCCCAGCTCGCGCAGCGCCGCGGGCTCGAGCGCTTCGCCCGGATCGACGCCGCCTTGCGGCATCTGCCACCAATCGCCTTCCTTGTTGTCGATCCGCTTGCCCACGAAGACCTTGCCCGCGGCATTGATCATCATGACCCCGACACAGGGGCGATAGCCGAGTTCCGGTTTGCTCATTCCGCGCGGGTTAGTCATTCATCGTGGGTAATTCCATCCGGTGCATTGATTGCGCGACAGAAAAACTTGATTGCTGCGGCAGGGGTGGGAACCTAGGTCGCAGGGCCCATATTGGCATTGTGACGAGCGCGCCCGACGCGCCGGCAGGACTAGGCGAATGGCAACGATAGCGGCCGAAAGACCGGCCGAAACGCAAGCTCCGGAAGCGGTCGTGGTCCGCTTCGCGGGCGACAGTGGCGACGGAATGCAGCTGACCGGCGGACAGTTCACGCTGTCGACGGCGCTCGCCGGCAACGATCTCGCGACTTTTCCGGACTTTCCCGCGGAGATCCGCGCGCCGCAAGGGACGCTGTTCGGTGTCTCGGCGTTTCAGATCAATTTCGGCTCGACCCAGATCGAGACCGCCGGCGACGCGCCCGACGTGCTGGTGGCGATGAACCCGGCGGCGCTCAAAACTAACCTCGGCGCGCTCAAGCCCGGCGGGCTGATCGTCGCCGACACCGGCGAGTTCACCCAGCGCAACCTCGACAAGGCGAAATACGAGAAGAACCCGATCGACGACGGCTCCCTCGCCAAGTGGGACGTGCTGGCGTTCGACATCAGCGCGCTGACGATCGAGGCGGTCAAGCCCTTCGGCCTCGGCAACAAGGACGCGCTGCGCTGCAAGAACATGTGGACGCTCGGCTTGGCGCTGTGGATGTTCGACCGCAGCCGGCTGCCGATCGTCGAATGGCTCAAGGCCAAGTTCAAGGACAAGCCCGAGCTCGCCGAGGCCAACATCGCCGCGCTCAACGCCGGCCATGCCTATGGTGAGACGGCGGAAATTTCGGGGCCGCTCAAGAAGGTCCACATCGCTCCGGCGGAGCACGAGCCCGGCCTCTACCGCACGATCACCGGCGCCGAGGCGGTCAGCCTTGGCCTCGTCGCGGGCGCTCAGCTCGCGAACCTGCCGATGTTCTTCGGCGGCTATCCGATTACGCCGGCTAGCGCGATCCTGCACCACCTCGTGCGGCTCAAGGAATTCGGGATCACCACCTTCCAGGCGGAGGACGAGATCGCCGCGATCTGCGCGGCGATCGGCGCCTCGTACGCCGGCCAGCTCGGCGTGACCTCCTCCTCCGGCCCCGGCATCGCGCTCAAGACCGAAGCGATGGGCCTCGCGATCATGACCGAGCTGCCGCTTGTGATCGTCAACAGCCAGCGTGGCGGGCCGTCGACGGGCCTGCCGACCAAGACCGAGCAGAGCGACCTTTACCAGGCGGTCTACGGCCGCAACGGCGACGCACCGCTGCCGGTGATCGCGGCGCGCTCGCCCGCCGACGCGTTCGAAGTGGCGATCGAGGCGTGCCGTATCGCGACCCAGTACATGACCCCGGTGATCCTGCTCACTGACGGCTACATCGCCAATGCCGCCGAGCCGTGGAAAGTCCCCGATCCGGCGAGCTATGAGCCATTCCCGGTCGCGTTCCTCGAGGAGAAGAACGCCGGCGACACCCTGCTCCCCTACAAGCGCGACGATAAGGGCTCACGCCCGTGGATCAAGCCCGGCACGCCGGGCCTGATGCACCGTATCGGCGGCATCGAGAAGCATGTCGACACCGGCAACATCGACTACTCGCCCGCCAACCACCAGGCGATGACCGACGCGCGCAAGGCCAAGATCGACCAGATCGGCGTTCCCGACCAGGACGTGGCGCTCGGCGATGCCACCGGCCGCCTCGCGGTGGTCGGCTGGGGCAGCACCTTCGGCCCGATCCACCAAGCCGTGCGCCGCGCCCGCAAGCAGGGGCTGAGCGTCAGCCACATCCACGTCCGCCACGTCTGGCCGCTGCCGAAGAACCTGGGCGCGCTGCTCGCGGGCTTCGACAAAGTGCTGGTACCCGAGATGAACACCGGCCAGTTCAAGACCGTATTGCGCGACCAGCTGCTGGTCGATGCCGAGCCCCTGACCAAGACCAGCGGCCAGCCCTTCGCCATCGCCGAGCTTGAGGCCGCGATCGCCAAGTTCTTCGACGGCATTCCGGGGAACGAGGGCGGGGAAGTCCCCGCCGATGCCGGCCAGCTCCCCGAGCCCGAATCAGGATACGATGACGGCTCGCTGAAAGCGGTGAAATCATGAACGACATGACCCCCATCCAGACCACGCTCAAGGACTGGGAAAGCGATCAGGAGGTCCGCTGGTGCCCCGGCTGCGGGGACTATGCGATCCTCAAGGCGGTGCAGCGCACGTTGCCGCAGCTCGGCTCCGATCCGGCGAAGACCGTGTTCGTCAGCGGCATCGGCTGCTCGAGCCGCTTCCCGTACTATATCGAGAGCTACGGATTCCACACGATCCACGGCCGCGCGCCGGCGTTCGCTACGGGCATCAAGCTGGCCAACCCGGAGCTCGACGTGTGGATGGTGACGGGCGACGGCGATGGGCTGTCGATCGGCGGCAACCACCTGATGCACTTGCTCCGCCGCAACGTGAACCTGCAGATTCTGCTGTTCAACAACGAGATCTACGGCCTCACCAAGGGCCAATACTCGCCGACCAGCCGCATCGGCACGCGCACGCCCTCGACCCCGCAGGGCTCGGTCGACCGCCCAGCCAATCCGTGTGCCTTTGCGCTCGGCAGCGGCGCGCGCTTCGTCGGGCGCGGATTCGACGTATCGAAGAACCTGCCCGACGTGCTCAAAGCCGCGCACGCCCACCAGGGCGCGGCCTTCATCGAGATCTTTCAGAACTGCGTCGTTTACAACAAGGACGTGTTCAACGACTTCGCCCAGCCCAAGGGTGCCGACGATCGCCAGCTCTGGCTGACCGACGGCGAGCCGATGCTTTATGCCGGCGGAACCAAGGGGATAACGCTCGATCTGGAGACGCTCTCCCTGCAGGTGGTCGATGTCGCGGACCGCGACTGGCAGTCGGCGGGCGTAATCGTCCACAACGTGAAGAACCGGGCGATCGCGCACATGCTGGTCGAGATGCCGTTCGGCCCGTTCCCGATGGCGCTCGGCGTCCTTTACGACGACCCGCGGCCAACCTTCGAGAGCGCGGTGATCGAGCAGAACGCCAAGGCGAGCGAGGGCCGCGACGCGAGCCTCGCCAAGCTGCTGGCGAAGGGGCAGACCTGGACAGTGACGGGAACGGCGGCAGACCCGATCTAAGCCGTTCCAAATAGCATTTTCCTATATCCCTGCGGTCTGCTTTACGAGCGGACGGGCGGCGAATCTTCCTCCTTCGAGGGAGCGACGAGCTTGCGCCGAAGGTCACATGCAGCCCCGTCGGTTGGGGTTCTAAACTATTGAACAGGCTGAATAAGGTGTGGAAGGTCACAGGCGGAAACGTATCGTTCTGTGTCACGCACTGAAGGAGGCTCATGGACGACCCACAGCCTCACCGGTTGGGCGTCTGGACAGGCGGCCGGGAGTGGCGCGGTGGCGGACAACCGCTTCCGGCAAGTGGTGGTCGTTCCGGACCCCTTGCCCGGCTGTTGAACGGCACCATCTTGCCCCGCGCGATGGTTAAGGTTCATAAGGACGATCATGAGCGGGGAGGGCGCCCAGAGGGGTAGTGTGCTGCTCGAGGCTGGGCGGCGCTTCGGCTCGGAGCCGGGAATGTTCGCGCGCCTGCTTGCACCGGGCTTCCATAAGCTGCTCGACCGGATCGACCGGGGACTTGAAGCCGGCTCGATTGCCGCGCGCTTGCCCGACGGCACCACGCGACAAATGGGCGGGCGCATGCCGGGGTTCGACGCCGAGGTCCATATCCGCGACTGGCGTGCGTTGCTGCGGCTCGCCACTGGCGGATCGGTCGGCTGGTACCAGGCCTGGGAAAACGGCGAATGGTCGAGCCCGGATCCGGTCAGCCTGTTCGCGGTGTTCGCGGCCAATTCCGACGCGCTCGGCGACACCGGCCGCGCCAAGGGCCCGTGGCGCCTCGCCAGCCGTGCGCTGCACTGGCTCAACCGCAACACCAGGGACCAAGCCGAGCGCAATATTCACGCGCACTACGATCTCGGCAACGACTTCTACGGCGCCTGGCTCGACCCGACGATGAGCTATTCGAGCGCCTATCGCTGGGGCGGTGATGGGCTGGAAGCCGGGCAGCGCCGCAAGTGGCAGCGACTAGCCGAGCGGGTGGGCGAGCCCGCGACGTTGCTCGAGATCGGCTGCGGCTGGGGCGCGCTGGCGGGCCATTTCGCGGAGCGCGGGAGCCGGGTGACAGCGATCAGCCTGTCCGACGAGCAACTGGCTTGGGCGCGCGAGCATCACCCCAAGGTCGAGTTCCGCAAGCAGGACTATCGCGACACGGCAGGCCAGTTCGACGGCGTGGTCAGCGTCGAGATGGTCGAGGCCCTCGGTCGCGAGTACTGGCCCGCCTTCTTCGACTGCCTGGCGCGCAACCTCAGGCCCGGCGGGCGCGCGGCGATCCAGTTCATCGCCATGCGCGATGACCTGTTTGAAGGCTACGCCCGCAACGCCGACTTCATCCAGGCATACGTCTTCCCCGGCGGGCTGCTGATCAAGACCGGCGAATTCAGGCGTTTGGCGGCGGAACGCGGCCTGTGGTGGGAGGACCAGGAGGACTTCGGGCGCGATTATGCCGAGACGCTCAGGGCATGGCGCACGAGCTTCGATTCGGCCGAGATGCATGGCCGCCTGCCCGCTGGGTTCGACCGGCGCTTCTGCGACTTATGGCGCTTCTACCTGATGTACTGCGAAGGCGCCTTCCGTGGCGGCGCGATCACCGTCAGCCAGGTGACCCTGGCCAAGCGTTGACGATCAGCTGCGATAGACTCCGTCGCCGCGATAACGGGCGAGGATGTTGTCGTGCACGATCGGGCTGAGCAGGCTGCTGAAGGCGCAGCCGCACATGTTGTTTTCCCACCAGACGACTTCCGCCTGCAGCGACTCGAGGCCGGGCAGAGTGAGCCAGCACACCGCGCCCGGATGCATCCGGGTGATCGCCGTGGCGGAAAAGCCCGACAGCGACAGGTCGTTGACCACGGTCTGGAACGCCCGCGCGCCCGAGGCACGCAATTGGGCGGGAATGGCGAGCTTCGTGCGGACCGCCGAACGGTCCTCCTGCGCGGCGATGTCATAGCGGCCGAGCGTGTGCTGCAGGCTCATCCGGGCAATCCTTCGATTTCATGCGCGGCCGGGGGACCGAGCTGGGACGCACGATGAGGTCGAGTGGTTAAGGAATGGTTGCCAAGAAGTGTTAAGGCATAACGGGCGCTCGACGGTCGATCGCCTTGCCCTCCTCTTCATCGCGGATGGGGCCGCGCAGTGCCGTAGTTAACGGGTCAGCGCCGCCTGTTAGGCGGGTCAGCCCTCGACTCGCTCGCGGTGCGGGCTCGCGTGGTCCTCGGCCAGCAAGGCCACGATCCGCTGGGCCACCACCTCAGGCGGCTTGACCGTTTGCGGATCCTCGCCCGGATAGGCGCGGGCCCGCATCTGGGTGCGGGTCGAGCCGGGATCGATGATCGCGACCCGGGTCGCCGAAATGCGCTCGACTTCGTGCGCGTAGCTGGTCAGCAGGTTATCGAATGCCGCTTTGCTCGCGCCATAGGCGCCCCAGTAAGCGCGCGGGGTCTGGCCGACGCTGCTGGTCAGGCCGATGACCCGGCCGCGCTCGCTGCGTTTCAGCAACGGGTCGAACGCGGCGAGCAGCGCCTGGGTAGCCAGCACATTGAGCGTCAGCGCCTGGTTGAATTGCTTCGGCTCGATCTGCGTCACCGGAGTGAGCGATGGAAGCATCGCTGCGTTGATCACCAACACGTCAAGCCGGTCCCAACGCTCGGCCAGGGCTGTGGCGAGGCGACCGATCGAATCGCTTTCGGTCAAGTCCAGCGGCGCAATCGTCGCAGTGCCGCCGGCATCGTGGATCATCTCTTCGATCGCCTCGAGATCCTTGGCCTTGCGCGCGGTCAGCACGACATGCGCGCCGGCCGTCGCGAGCGCCGTGGCGGTCGCGGCGCCGATCCCGCGGCTCGCACCGGTCACGAGCGCGATGCGCCCGGAAAGCGGCTTGCCGGCCATGATTAGGCGCCCCTGTCGACATGGAAATGCACTTCGCTCGCACCCGCGTCGCGCATCACTGGGAGGATTTTCACGCAGCCGCAATGGGAACATTGGCGCAAGATTACAAGCTCAATGCAGTTTCGATCTGCGGGCCGACCGTAGCCGAGGCGGCCACCTGAGTTCGGCCAAGGTTCCTGTCCGCATTTGCGATATGGTCCGCACGGCTCCCAAGGCTGTGAGGATCGGGCGGATTTGGCTACGACCACGCCAAGATTCCATGGTCGTGATGCTCGACACGACGGCGCGATCAAATCAACCGAGATGATGCCCGGATTAAGCGCTTGACGATCGACAGCCGCGCGTGCCCCCGCTGCAATAATGGATGAGCAAAAGCGATTCGCAAGTCTACAACGATCTCCCGCTCGCAAAAGCGGCCTAATGCTGCCGGCGCGCGTCGTGTTGCATTGCAACGGAGCTTGAATCCGAGTAGGTAGCCAGCCGAAAACTAGGCTTAATAATGAGCACGGAATGCCGGGAGGGGCGCCGATGCAATGAGCCGAAAAGGAGCGAAGGTTCGATGCTAACCCAAAATACGGCATCGGATTCCCCGTTGATTCAAGGGGAGGTGATTGAGGAGCAGGGTACCTGCCGCTTGCAGTCATCAACGACGTCCGCAAGTCGAGATGGGTTTCTCGGCGAACTGAAATGTCTTGGCGAGCGGGCGCGCGCCAGACAGTATTTTCGCGCCATTGCACTAGTCGGCGACCTTCTGGCGATCACGATCGCGATCACCGCAATGGGTATGGTGCGGTTCGGCGATCCCCTGGCGCAGCACGTCCTGAACCTGCTTGGCTTCGCGCTTCCGGTCTATGCCGCGGTGGCCCTTAACCGGCACTGCTATCGGAGCGATGCGATCGTATCCGGAAGGGTCGGTGCGCGCAGGGTAGTGTATGCCTTCGCGGTCACGTTGGGGCTAGTCGGCCTTGCAGCTTTCTTCCTCGGTACCTCTGACAACTTCTCTCGCGCGGTCTTTGGATTGGGAGCGGTTTTCGCCCTTGTGCTTCTGATACTGTTTCGCGGCATGCTCGCCGCTGCTGGAGGAAAGATTCAAGGGCTGGCGCTCCGGAATGAAGTCGTGATCAAGGATGGAGTGGCCATCGCGACTTCGCCGCACTGGCTGATCATCGACACTGCGGAACACGACTTGTCGCTGCAGCTCGACGATCCCCATTTGATGGATCGACTCGGCAGATACCTCAGGCTTGCGGATCGCGTTGTCGTTGCCTGCACGCCGGAACGCAGGCGGATGTGGTCGATAGCCTTGAAGGGCGCCGACGTCGATGGCGAGGTGATCGCTCCGGAGCTGGATGAGCTCGGCCCTCTCGGACTCAGGGAGTTCGGCGCATCCAGTACGCTCTTGGTTGCCAAGAGTCCGTTACGGGGGGTGGATCACGCGCTAAAGCGCGCATTAGACCTTGCGCTGACGGCCGTGGTCTTACCCTTTTTGCTGCCAGTCATACTCCTCGTGGCCGTCGCAGTGCGGTTGGATTCCCCAGGCCCTGTGCTGTTTCGCCAGAAGCGTCTCGGCTTCGGCAATCGTATCTTCGAGATGTACAAATTCCGCAGCATGTACATCGATAGGACTGACGCTTTCGGAAGCAAGTCCACCGGGCGCAACGACGATCGCATAACGAGGGTGGGACGCTTCATTCGAGCGACGAGTCTCGACGAGCTCCCGCAGCTTTTCAATGTGATCCTCGGTGACATGAGCATAGTCGGGCCGCGTCCGCATCCGATCCTTTGCAAGGCTGAGGATCGCTTGTTCTGGGATATCGACTTGGCCTATTGGCACCGCCATGCGGTGAAACCTGGCATTACCGGGCTTGCGCAGGTGCGCGGCTTCCGCGGGGCGACCGAAAAAACCGCACAATTCACCAGTCGGCTGCAGGCGGATCTCGAATATCTTGAGGGCTGGTCGATCTGGCGCGACATCGCCATCATTCTCGCGACGTTCCGCGTGCTGACACACCGAAACGCCTTTTAGGCTATCCTCGGAATTCACGGTAGGCCTTTGAGGCCTATGCGTTTCAGGCAGAAAGCATTGCCGACGATTTCGAACAGCAGTCGGAGATGACGTGACCCCCTGATCTTACTCAGCTGGAGGCATGCTGGGGGTCACGTCGCGGGCGGGATTTTCACGTCATGGTGTAGTGGAGACCACTGCCCGTGCCGAGCAGCCAGGGTCACCCGTGTTCGACCACCTTTCGGAAGTAGGCAATGGTGCGGTCGAGGCCTTCGTCGAGCTGCACCTGAGGTTCCCAGCCCAATGTCTCGCGGGCCTTCGTAATCTCAGGCTGACGCTGCATCGGATCGTCCTGAGGCAGCTCCTTTAGAACTAGCTTCGATTTCCCGCCGATTTTAGCGAGGATCGTCTCGGCCAATTGGCGAATCGTAAATTCGTTGGGATTGCCGAGGTTGATCGGTCCATGAACATCCGGGCCGGCATCCATGAATGCGAGGAAGCCCCGGACGAGATCATCCACATAGCAAAACGAGCGGGTCTGCGCCCCGTCTCCGTAAATAGTGATATCTTCTCCCAGTAGCGCCTGGACAATGAAGTTCGACACCACTCGCCCATCCGCTGCATGCATTCGCGGACCGTACGTATTGAAGATGCGCACGACCTTTACGTCGAGATTGTGCTGCCGATGGTAATCGAAGAATAGGGTTTCGGCACATCGCTTTCCTTCATCATAGCAACTGCGAATGCCGATCGGATTAACGTGGCCCCAGTAGTTCTCTGGCTGCGGATGTACCGTCGGGTCACCATAAACTTCGCTTGTCGAAGCCTGAAGAACCGGCACTTTGAGCCGCTTGGCCATCCCCAATATGTTGATGGCGCCAATGACGCTGGTCTTGGTCGTCTGGACCGGGTCATGCTGGTAATGGATCGGCGAGGCGGGGCAGGCGAGATTGTAGATGGCATCGACCTCAACATAGAGCGGGAAGCAGATGTCGTGCCGCATGAACTCGAAGCGCGGGTGTCCCGTGAGATGATCGAGATTGCTCTTGTCGCCGGTGAACAGGTTGTCGACGCACAGCACTTCATCGCCACGTTCGAGCAATCGATCGACGAGATGCGAGCCCAAGAAGCCCGCGCCGCCAGTGACGAGCACGCGGCGGCGGCCATAAGACCGTGGTGTCAACGGACGTCCCCTTTTGATTAATGAAGAGTGGAGGTTTTCAGTTTCCATGCCGGATTGGACGGGGTTGTAAAGGCCGCGCCGCACTGCTGATGAAAAAAATCCGCCCATTTTCGAGACGTGTTCAACTTCCCGCGCGCAACAGGCGAGCAGACCGCCCAACGCTGCCTTGTTCGTACCGTAGGCCCGCGATCAGGCACGAGGATTGGTTACGCGCCGCTGGTGGGGACGATTCGCGGCTCGCGCCGGTCGCGAGCGCGATGCGTTAGGAAAGCCGCTTGCCGGCTCTATCAGGCGACCTTGTCGACCGGGAACTGAAGTTGCGCGTCAGCCAGATGGCGCTCGGCGAGGTCGGTGAGGCGCGTCGGGTACTCGCCGCTGAAGCAGGCGTCGCAGTATTGCGGGGAAGCGTTGTTGCGGCCAGATAGGCCGACCGCGCGGTAAAGACCGTCGATCGAGACGAAGGCAAGACTGTCCGCATGGATGAACTCGCGCATCGCATCGACGTCCATCCGGCCGGCAAGCAGCTTCGATCGTTCGGGCGTATCGACGCCGTAATAGCAGCCGTGCCCGGTCGGCGGGCTGGCGACGCGGAAATGTACTTCGCTCGCGCCTGCGTCGCGCATCATCTGCACGATCTTCATCGATGTCGTGCCGCGCACGATCGAATCGTCGATGAGGACGATGCGCTTGCCTTCGACGAGCTTGCGATTGGCGTTGTGCTTGCGTTTCACGCCGGCGTGGCGAGCCCCGTCGGACGGCTGGATGAACGTGCGCCCGACATAGTGCGAGCGGATGATGCCAAGCTCGAATGGGATACCGGACTGCTGTGAATAGCCGATTGCTGCCGGCACGCCACTATCTGGCACCGGCACTACAAGGTCGGCTTCGACCGGTGCTTCCTTGGCCAATTCGACCCCGATCATCTTGCGTGACTCGTAGACCGAGCGGTCGTTGAAAATCGAATCCGGGCGGCTGAAATAGACGTGCTCAAAGATGCACGGGCGGGCTGGAGTGTTCCCGAACGGACGATGGCTACGCACGGCGCCGTCGAAATCGACCTCAATGAACTCGCCAGGCTCGACCTGCCGTTCGAAGTCGGCGCCAACCACATCGAGCGCCACGGTCTCGCTTGCGAACACTACCGCCTCGCCCAGCCTGCCCATGACCAGCGGACGAATGCCCAGCGGATCGCGGCACGCGGTCATGCCGTTCGGCGTCATTACGATGAGCGAATAGGCGCCCTCCACCAGGCGCAACGCGTCCACGAGCTTGTCGAGCATCGACTTGAATCGGCTCGTGGCGACGAGATGGATGATCACCTCGGTGTCCGAAGTCGACTGGAAGATCGCGCCGCGCTGCACCAGCTCGCGCTTGAGGTGCAGCGCATTGGAGATATTTCCGTTGTGCGCCACGGCGAAACCGCCGCTGGCGAGGTCGGCGAACAACGGCTGGACATTGCGCAGGCCAGCACCGCCCGTGGTCGAATAGCGCACATGGCCCGCCGCCATCGTGCCCGGTAGTTCGGCGATGGACTCGCCGGTTGAGAAGTTTTCGGCGACGTGGCCGAGCCCGCGGCGAGTGTAGAACTCGGCCCCGTCGAAGCTCGTGATCCCGACCGCTTCCTGGCCGCGGTGTTGCAGCGCGTGCAAGCCGAGCGCGCAGGCTGCGGCGGCTTCGGGCGCGCCGATCACGCCGAAGATGCCGCACTCCTCGCGCAGCTTGTCGCCGTCTGCGTCAAGCAAAGGGTGGGTGAGGTTCATCTGTCCGCAGAGGTGGCTAGGCGCGGCTACCCAATGGCGATGTTATCGCGCGATTACAAGGGCGACCGTTTCCTTCTTCCCCACTAGATCCTGTTACACCCACTCGGGAGCACCGTGACGGAGCCGATTTTTGCCGGGTGCGAGGCGCGAGGAGGAAGCGATGGATTTGCATCGTGACCGACGAGCCAC
>CBHCZH010000011.1:0-45273 GCA_965977975.1 uncultured bacterium | reverse complement strand
TCGGGCCCGGTGCCCATCGCGCACGAACCGACCGGGTGCATCGCGGTGCCGATGAACTGGCGCAGCCAGGCGTCGATCTCCTCGGCCGATTGCACGCTCGCGCCGGGCAGGAACTCGCCGGTGATCTTGTCGCCGAGCGGCGGCGTAGCGAGAAGCTCGCGCATCAGCGGGATCGCGCGGCGGAAGAAGGCGCGGTCGTTCTCGGCCGAAAGGACGTTGGAGAGGATGCGCGGTGCCTGCATCGGGTCGGCGCTGGCGAGCTTGACCCAGCCGCGACCCTCGGGGCGGAGCAGCACCACCGCCATCGCCACGACGTCGGGCTGCGGCGCCTTCACGCCGGGGAACCACGGGCGGGCAAAGATCGAGGTCGGCTGGAACAGGCACTGCGCGTCGGGCCGCTCGAGCTCGGGCCGGGTCTTGATAAAGCCGTTGGCGGTCACCGGCATGTTGGCGATGCGGCCTTTGCCGGTCAGCGCCCATTCGAGAACCGACAGCGTCAGCCGGTCGAAGCGCAGCTCGTCGGTCAAGGTGACTTCGCGCGCCGCGTTCCACACCATGCCGATCGACGGATGGTCCTGCAGATTGCGGCCGACGCCGGGGAGGTCGTGGACCACCGCGATGCCGAGCTCGCGCAGCTCATCGGCCGGGCCGATGCCGGAAAGGAGCAGGAGCTGCGGCGTGTTGTAGGTGCCGCCTGAGAGCACGATCTCCCGCGCCGCTTCGAGGCGATGGCTCTGCCCGTCCTTGCGGTAGCTCAGCGTCGTCGCGCGCCCGCCCTGCACTTCGATGCGCTCGGCCAGCGCGCCGGTGATGACCCGCAGGTTCGGCCGTTTCATCGCCGGGTAGAGGAACCGCGCCGAAGTGCTGCCGCGCCGGCCTTGGTGGATCGAGATGTCGGGGCTGCCCCAGCCTTCCTGGTCGGGGCCGTGGTGGTCGATCTGGGTCTTGTAGCCGAGCTTGTTCACCGCCTCCATGAACCGCGGGAACAGCCGGTCGTCGGGCACGTGCTTGGTGACCGAGAGCGGTCCACCTTTGGCGTGGTAGCGGTCGGCGGCGCCCCAGTGATTCTCGCTCTTCTTGAAGTACGGCAGCACGTCCTCGTAGCTCCAGCCTTCGAGGCCGAGCTGGCGCCATTCGTCGTAGTCCCGTGCGTGGCCGCGGGCATAGAGCATGCCGTTGATCAGCGACGATCCGCCGAGCCCCTTGCCGCGCGGCTGGCGCAGCCGGCGGCCATCGGCGAACGGCTCGGGTTCGCCTTCGTAGCCCCAGCCGAAGCGCTTATCGACCATGACCATCGGGAAGGCGAGCGGCATGGCGAGCAACGGATGCCGCTCGCGCCGGCCGGCCTCGAGCAGGGTTACCGTGACGTCCGGGTCCTCCGACAGGCGCGCGGCTACGACCGCCCCCGCCGAGCCGGCGCCAACGACGATGTAGTCGGTTGCTGCCGCCATCAGTGAGCTCTGCTACCGCGCAACGGACGACCACCACCCCAACTTGTCACCCCGGAACAAGTCCGGGGTGACAGAGAATGTGAACAGCCCATCACCGCCCCGCGAAGCGGTCGCTGAAGCGGCCGGACTTGATCTTGGTGATCTTGCCGTTCGCGGTCAGGTACATGTTGATGCTCTCGACGACGCGGACGTCGCCTTTCATTGTCGGCCAGAGCTCGAAGTCGGGCCAGTCCTTGATGGTAGTGAACGTGGTGCGACTGTGGAGCGCGGCGCCGTTCGGGGCCACGATCAGGTCGAGGATCTCGAGCGCTTCGGCGATGTGCTCGAACACGCCGGTGTAGAAATCGACGATCCCTTGCGATCCGACGATGCGCTTGCGGTTCCCCAGATTGAACTCGACGTCGTCAGCGTAATACTTCGAGAATCCGGCGAAATCGCGCGCGTTGAAGGCAGCGATGTAGGTGCGGAAATCGTCTTCGGTCATGCGGCCTTGCTCCTGTCCACGCCGGTGCGGGCAAGCTTTAGGTGACGGGAGTGAAAGGCCACGCCCAAGGCGAGCGGGGGTGCGACCACCACGAGTCCCGCAATCGCGGCCAGGCCCCACCGCCCGATAACGAGCGCGATCACGAATACCCACCCGACGAGTAGCGTCGTCGCGGTGGAGAACGCGCAAACGGCCAAATACTCCAGGAAGCTCAGCTCCGATTGGAGCTCTGCGCCGCAACCGCGGCACTGCGTTGCCGCTCGTTGGCTGAAGCCCTTCCACCAGACGACCCGTTGCCCGCCGGCACCGCAACCTGGGCAATCGGCGCTGAGCAGTTTCCGGATTCGTCCCGTCATGCTGCGTCCTTCTCGATGGGAGCGAGCGAACGGCCGCGGATCAGGTCGCTGGCTTTCTCGGCGATCATGATGGTCGGGCCGTTCGTGTTGCCGCCGGGGACGTCGGGCATCACCGAGGCATCGACCACGCGAAGGCCCTCGATGCCGTAGACGCGCAATTCGGGATCGACCACGGCATCGGTGCCGGCTCCCATCATGCAAGTGCCGACCGGGTGCTGAGTGGTGGCGGCGGTGGCACGGATATGCTCGTCGATCTCCGCATCGGACTGGATCTCGCCGCCGGGAACCGTTTCGCGGGCGATCAGGCCGGCCATCGGCTCGGTACCATAGATTTTGCGGGCGAGACGCAGGCCGGCGCGGGCGGTGGCGAAGTCGGGCTCGTTGTCGAACAGGTTGAGCTGGATCGCGGGCAAGTCGTGCGGATCGGCGGACTTGAGCGTGACATGCCCGCGCGCCTGCGGGTGGAGCAGGATCACGTCGGCGCTGAAGGCGTGCTCGGGGCTTTTCACGAAGCCCGGGAACCACAGATGGGCGCTGAGCTTCACCGGGTTCGAGAACAGCTGGATGTCGGGCTGGGCGAGCCGCGGGTCGGTGCACAGCATCGGGTTGGCGCTGTTGAGCTGGCGCGCGAACGGACCGGTCCCGAACAGGTACCATTGGATGACCGCGCGCGCCGCCCGGTCGAAGCGCAGCTGGTTGACGAAGGTGACCGGGCCCTTGGCCGCGAACTCGAGCGGCACGCGCGGATGCTCGGCGAGGTTGCGGCCGACGGCGGGGAGATCGTGGACGAGCGGAATGCCCATCTCGGTCAGATGGTCCGCCGGGCCGATGCCGGAGAGCATCAGCAATTGCGGCGAATTGTAGGTGCCGCCGGATAGGATCGTCTCGCCGGCCCTGGCGGTGCGGACCTCGCCGCCCACTTCGTATTCGACTCCGACCGCGCGGCCGTTCTCGACGAGGACCTTGCGGGTCAGCGCGTTAGTGACGACCGCCAGGTTCGGCCGCCGCATCGCCGGCTTCAGGTAAGCTTCGTACGTCGAGGCGCGGCGGCCTTTCTCGTCGATCGTCAACTCGACGCAGCTCGCGCCTTCCTCGTCGCCGGCGTGGATGTCCTCGGTGCACGGATGGCCGGCGTTGGCGATCGCCTGCATCAGCTCGTGATGGAGCAGGTAGTCGGTATTGTTCTTCGTGATCGGCAGTGGGCCCGACGAGCCGTAGTTTTCGGTCCCGCGCCAGCTGCGCTCCATGCGCCGAAAGTAGGGGAGCACTTCGGCATGGCTCCAGCCGCGCGCGCCTTTCTGCGCCCAGCGGTCGTAGTCGGCCGAATGGCCGCGCATGTAGACCATGCCGTTGATCGAACTCGACCCGCCGAGCAGCCGCCCGCGCGGCAGGAACAGCCGGCGGCCGTTCAGCGTCGGCTCGGGCTCGGTCATCATCCGCCAGGTCAGCTCGGGCCTCAGCATCGCCTTCATCATGCCGAGCGGCATCTTGACGAGGAAATGGTCCGCGCCGCCGCCCGCCTCGAGCAGCAGCACGCGCGTCTTCGGGTCCTCGGTCAGCCGCGCCGCCAGCACGCAGCCGGCCGATCCCGCACCGACGATCACGTAGTCGAAATCGCCTTGCAGCGTCCGTCTCCTCACGCGAGATATGGCCAAGAAACTGGTATGTATCGCTTACAATCTCTATGCGCCGGACAAACGCAACCGACAAGCCGGAGAGAAGCCGTGACAGCTCAAACCCCGATCGAGAACCGCATGGAGGCCTTCCGCGAGCGCTGGAGCGGCAAAGTCGGCAAGATGCTGATCGGCGGCGAATGGCGCGAGGCGGCGAGCGGCGAGACGTTCGCGACCGAGGACCCGAGCACGGGCGAGAAGCTCGCCGATGTCGCCAGCGCGGGCGAGGCCGATGTCGACGCGGCGGTGGCGGCGGCGCGCGGGGCGTTCGAGGGCGCTTGGTCGAAGGTCAAGCCCGACGAGCGGGCGCGGCTGATCAACAAGCTCGCCGACCTGATGGAAGCGCGCGGCGAGGAGCTGGCGCTCACCGAAACGCTCGACGTCGGCCGGCCAATCCAATTCAGCCGCATGGTCGACGTCGGCGGCGCAGTCGGTCAGTTGCGCTACCAGGCGGGTTGGGCGACCAAGCTGCAAGGCGAGACCAACGAGATTTCCGCGCCCGGCGAATGGCTCAGCTACGTGCTGCGCGAGCCGGTCGGCGTGGCCGGGCAAATCGTGCCGTGGAACTTCCCGCTGGCGATGGCCTGCGGCAAGCTCGGCCCGGCGCTGGCGGCGGGTTGCACAGTGGTGCTCAAGCCGGCCGAGCAGACGCCGCTCTCCTCGATCCTGCTGGGCGAGCTGGCGCTGGAAGCGGGCTTCCCAGAAGGAGTGATCAACATCGTCACTGGCTACGGCCGCACCGCCGGCGCGGCGCTGGCGAGCCATGAGGACGTCGACAAGATCGCCTTCACCGGTTCGACCCAGACCGGGCGCGCGATCATCGATGCGGCCAAGAGTAACTTCAAGCGGGTGAGCCTGGAACTCGGCGGCAAGTCGCCGACCTTCATCTTCGCCGACGCCGACTTGAAGAAGGCGATCCCGGCCGCGGCGATGGGGATCTTCTTCAACGCCGGCCAGGTCTGCGCTGCGGGCTCGCGCCTGTTCGTGCAGGAGGAAGTCGCCGACCAGGTGCTCGAAGGCATTGCCGGAATGGCGAAAATGCTGCGCGTCGGCCACACGCTCGACCCCGAGACGATGATCGGGCCGCTGGTGAGCGAAGTGCAGCTCGACCGGGTGACGAGCTACATCGAGAGCGGCCGCCAGGAAGGCGCGACGGTCATGGTCGGCGGCGGGCGCAAGGATGGCCCCGGCTGGTTCGTCGAGCCGACCGTGCTGGTTGACACGGAAGCGAGCATGAAAGTCCGCCGCGAGGAAATCTTCGGCCCGGTCCTCTGCGCGCACCGCTTTTCGAGCGAGGAGGACGCCGACCGGCTCGCGAGAATGGGCAACGAAACCGAATACGGCCTCGCCGCCTCGATCTGGACCCGCGACATCGGCATGGGCCACCGCCTTGCGCGCCGCCTCAAGGCCGGCACGATCCGCATCAACGGCTCCGGCGGCGTCGACCCGGCGCTGCCGCTCGGCGGCTACAAGGCGAGCGGTTGGGGCCGGGAGAACGGCAAGGCCGGGATCGAGGCTTATACCGAGCTGAAGGCGGTGTCGGTGGCGCTGGATTGATCCGAGCTCCGGCGATCAGCAGGAACCCTGCGTTTCGAGCCAGCGCACGGCCGCAGCTTCCGCTTCCTCGGTCGGGACGCGCTCGTCAGCGACCAGCGCGCCGGCGTACTGCTTGCCGGTACGGTCGCTGACAAAGGCGGTGGTGATCACGAGTGTCGCTCCGTCGGAAAGCGGAAACGCCACGTTGGCGGTGGCGAAGCCGGCGCTATCCATGCCAAAGCTCCGCGTCCGAGCGCGACCGGCGAAGGCGATCGCCACCATTTCACCCGAACTCGCCGTCCCGGGGCCGAACAGCACGGCCACCGGCGCTTCGGCAGCCTCGAGAGCGAACGCGGGCGGGAGCACCGTGGCCGCCTGCGCGGGCATCATTCCGGTGTCGGTACGCGTCCAATAGCTCGTTGCGCCAGCCGGAGTGCGGAATTGCCCGAATGGCGCTGGTCCAAGCAACGGATCGAGCCCCGCCAGCATCGGCCACATGTTGCCCCCGCTGTTGGTTCGCAGATCGACAATCCAGCCGCAGACGCCTGCTTGGTCGAGTTCGCCGAGGCTCTGCCGCAGGGTGGCAGTGTAGTGTCGCGCTTCGGCGGGGTTGCCGAGAAATGCCGGTATGCGCACCAGGCCGATGCGGTCGCCGACGCGCTTGTGTTCGGGCATCGTCATCCGCGGTGGGTCTGCTGCCGGCGCTGCGGTCGCTTGCGCCGGTACCGGGGCTGGTGGCCGGAGAAACGTATGCCGCTCGCCCAGTGCGTCGATCGCGCCGCGAATCGCGCCGTGGACCTGGTCGAACTGCGTCGCGCCGACGACAGCAGCGCGCGCCGATTCGTCGATCCGGGCCCAGTCTGCGGACGCGCTGTTGATATGGTGCAGCCGGAGGAACGCGAGCGCTCGATCGAGGTACTGGGTCAATTCCGCAGCCGGCACGGCCTGCCCTGCCGCGGTCTCGACGATCTCGAGCCTGAAATCGTCGGCCCAGCCGCGCCCCGTGCCGACGAGCAGTGAGCCAAAGACTACCCGTTCGGCATCCGGAGCCACCAGACCTTCGATCGAATAGTCGGCCCAGTCAGTGCCGGTGATCGGACGGTCCTGCATGTTGTCGAAAAATCCGAGGATGCCGCCGGGCCGGTCGACCCGCAGCCACAGACCGAGGGCCCCCGTGATCGCGGCGTCGGCGCGGGCGGACGCGGTCAGGCGAATCCGCCGTCCCCTGAACGGCGTGGCGTCGATGGTCTGCGAGAACGAGCCGAACGCAGACTGGCCTTCGGCGCCGGGGATCCGCTCGAGCCGCGCGCTGGCCGTTCCGCTCTGCGGGTCATCGCGATCGATGACGGTGCGGTAGGCAGGTTGCGGCGTGCCCGGCGGTGCCGTTGCGCCAGCAACTCCAGTGAACCAGTGTGGCGGTGGCTGGCCTGCCTGGCCTTCTTCAAAGCCGGGGTTGGCGATGGCCGGAGCCGGCTCCTCGGCGGCCGGTGCGGCGCCGGCGAGGGCCACCGCTGCCGCGGCAAGCGTCAGGCGTACTGGCCAGGAGAGCGCGCAAATCAGGGCGTGCGGCCCACCGCGTCGAACGCGAAGTTCAGCGCCACCGCGCTCCCGAGCCCCGCCGCCGTCTCGCCGGTCCCTACCGCGAACGCGGTGCGGTCGATGCTCCCACTCCCCTCGACGTGCTGCCGCAGCCCCTCACCCGAGAGTGTGAAACTCAACGATTGGGGCCGGCTCGCACCTTTCAGCGACAGCGTGCCACTGGCGCTGTAGCGGTTCGCCCCCGTCCGGCGGACCGAGGTCGAGTGCCAGGTCGCGGTCGGGTTGGCGGCGGAGGCGAAGAACTCGGCGTCCTGCATGGTCGCGTCCATCGTCGCGTCGCCGAGCGAGGCGCTGGCGAGGCCGACGGTGATGCGGATGTCGGCGGTTTCGGGGCTGTCGGGATCGAAGCGGATCGCGCCGTTCCAGTCGCTGAAGCTGCCGCGGTACGAGTCCGAGCCGCTGGTGACGGTGAAGCTGAGCCGGCCGCCCGGCTGAATCGTCCATACCGGCGGCGGGCCGGCGGCTTCTTCCTCGACGGCTTCGGTTTCCTCGGCCTCGGGTGCGGGCGTGGCGGTGGGAGCGTCGAGCGGAACGCGGGAGGTCTCGGGCGCCTGCGCCTGCACGGCGTTGTAGCCGCCAGCGTCGACCACATCGCCTGCGATCTTCATGCCGGTGGCGAAGTAGACCGCGACGACCGCCAGCGCGAGCAGCCCCGCTGCCCAGGCCGAGCCGCCCGGTCCCATCCGCCGCAGCAGCCGGTCCTTGAGCAGGAACTGGTGCCGCAGCGCCCCGGCGACGTGCAGCACGACGAGCGTGATGCCGATCCAGGCGAGCAGCTCGTGCGCTCCCTCGGCCGTTTCGTTTAGCGAGCCGGACAGCGGCAAGTGCGGCCACTCGATCGCGCCCCAGAACAGCGTCGGAACCTGAATCGGCGAGGTCGAGACCACGGCCCAGCCGGTTAGTGGCATGCCGACCATGAACACATACAGCAGCGTGTGCACCGCCTTGGCGAGGAAGCCGTTGAAGCCGCCTTCGACTGCGGTCGGCGGGCGATGGGTGAGCCGCCAGGCGAGCCGCGCCAAGGTCATCAGCAGGATCGTGATCCCGACCGACTTGTGGAGCTGGAACAGCGCGAAGCCGCGCTCGTCCTTGGGCATCGAGAAGCCGAGCGCGAGCTGGAAGGCGAGCGCTAGCGCGATCGCCCAGTGGAGCAGAATCGCGCCCGTGCTGTAACGCTGCTGCGCCGCCTGAAGATCGCCTTCCGCCATGCCTCGCCTCCCACGCAACCGGGCGTTCTTTGCCGCCGGTTTCGCGTTTTGCCTAGCGCGGTGTATATTTCGCGATTGCAAAACGGCCGTTGTGCATTGCAATACGCGGCCGTGCGGATCGCTCCATGAGAATCGCCATCGTCGACGAAAGCGCGAGCCGGGCCTCGATCATCGAGGAAGGCCTCGCGCGCCTGCCCGACGCCGAGCTGTTCGTGCTCACCGACCGCCACGGCCTGGTCGCCCAGCTCGAGGGAATCGCGCCCGATGTCGTGCTGATCGACCTCGGCAACCCCTCGCGCGACGTGCTCGAGGAGTATTTCGCGGTCAGCCGCGTGGTCGCGCGGCCGATCGCGATGTTCGTCGACGAATCGGACGAGGAGGCGATCGGCGCATCGATCGACGCCGGCGTTTCGGCCTATGTGGTCGACGGCCTCGCGGCGAGCCGCATTCACTCGATCCTCGATCTCGCGGTGCGGCGCTTCAATGCCTTTGCGCGGTTGCAGAACGATCTCGCCGAAGCGCAAGGCAAGCTTGCCGAGCGCGAGACTATCGACAAGGCCAAGCGCATTCTGATGCAGAGCAAGGGAGTGAGCGAACCCGAGGCCTATGCCGAGCTCAGGCGCAAGGCGATGAGCTCGAACCGGCGCATCGCAGAGATTGCGGAAGCGGTCGTTACGGCGCATGAACTGCTGGGGGGGACGGAATGACCGAGCACCTGACGATCGGCTTCCTGCCGCTGGTCGATGCCTGCCTGCCGATCCTCGCGCACGAGCACGGCTTCGCGGAAGAGGAAGGGCTGGCGCTCACCTTCCAGCGCGACGTCAGCTGGGCGACCGTGCTCGACCGCCTGCTTTACGGTCACTCGGACGCCGCGCATCTGATCGCGCCGCTGGCGATCGCCGCTACGCTCGGGCGTGGGCGGCCGGCGCAGCCGCTCGCGGCGCCGTTCGTGCTCGGCCTCAACGGCAACGCGGTGACGATGAGCAGCGAGCTGGCGGCGACTGTGACGGAGCCTGGTAAGCTGGCCGATCCCGTGGTGCTTGGTGCCGCGCTGGCCGAGGAAGCGCAGGCGCGCAAGACGGCCGGGCGCAAGCTGCGCTTCGGAGTGGTGCACCGGTATTCGAGCCACAACTACATGCTGCGCTACTGGCTTGCCGCATCGGGCATCCGGCCCGACGAGGACGTCCAGATTGCGACCGTCTCGCCGCCTTTCGTGGCCGAGGCGATGGCGGCGGGCGAGATCGACGGGGCATGCGTCGGCGAGCCGTGGAACAGCGCGGCGGTGGCGCGCGGGGTGGGCGTGATCGTGCTCGCCACAGCGCAAATCTGGCGCCGTGGGGTGGAAAAGGTGCTCGCCTTCCGCGCTCCCGTGCTCGAGGCGCGGCGGCCAGCGGCCGAGGCGCTGATCCGCGCGATGCGCAAGGCCGCGGCGCACTTCGTCGATCCGGCCAATTGGGAGGCCAATGCCGCGATTCTCGCCAGGCCGGAATATGTCGACGCCGATCCGAAGCTGATCCTCGGAGCGATCTCGGATCGTCTGGTGCTCGTCCACGGCGCGGAGCCGGTGCACTATCCCGACTTCATGTTTCAGCACCGCGAGGCGGCGAACTTCCCCTGGGTCAGCCAGGCCGAATGGCTGTACACTCAGCTGGTGCGTTGGGATCATATCCCGTTCTCGCTCGCGGATGCCGAGGCGGCGGCGCGCGTGTTCCGGCCGGACGTGTATCGCAGCGCGCTCGCGGGCACGGGCGACCTGTTGCCGGGCGCAAGCTCGAAAGTCGAAGGCAGCCTTGCGCGCCCGACCGCAGTGACCGCGCAACAAGGCGCGATGACATTGGCAAATAATACCTTTTTCGATGGCCGGGCGTTCGATCCCGACGATGTCGAAGGCTACATCGCTTCCTTCGCATGAGCACAATTTTGCTGCACCGCAAAAAAACGCTTTACGCAGGTGCAGCGAATCGGTTATTCTTCGTTTTGCCGGTAGGTGCACCCGACGACGGATGAGCACGCCGCCCGGCGCCGATTTCAACATAGCGTGGCAACGCCGCCGCCCGATCTGGTCGAAAGACCAAATCGCGGCGGCTTTTTTGCGTTGTGCGCCCGAGCAGGGAACGAACACATGAGGCTTGCAGGGGGATTTCGCTTCGACCGCCGCGGGGTGCTGGCGGCGGCGTTGGCCGGGCTCGCGCTTTCCGCGTGCGGCTCAAGCGAGGAAAGCGGCGAGACGGTCGCCGCGGCTCAGATCGAAGGTGCGGTCGAAAAGCCGAATCTGACGCTCGGCTTCATCAAGCTGACCGACATCGCCCCGCTGGTGATCGCCAAGGAGAAAGGGTTCTTCGAGGACGAGGGTCTTAACGTCACGCTCGAGCCGCAGGCCAACTGGAAGGTCCTGCTCGACGGCGTGACGGGCGGACAGCTCGACGGTGCGCACATGCTCGCGGGCCAGATCCTCGCTTCGGGGGCCGGCATTGGCTCGCCGGTCAAGCTCGTCACTCCCTTCTCGCTCGACATCAACGGCAAGGCCGTGACGATCTCCAACCGTGTCTTCGACGCGATCGAGCCCAACCTGCCGCGCGGTGCGGATGGCAAGATCACCCACCCGGTATCCGCCGCGGCGCTGAAGCCGGTGGTAGCCGCAGGCCGGGCGGCCGGCAAACCGTTCAAGATGGCCATGGTGTTCCCGGTTTCGACCCACAATTACGTGCTGCGCTACTGGCTGGCGGCCGGCGGCCTCAATCCCGGCTACTACCTGCCGGGCGACACCGCGGGCACGACCGGCGCCGATGTCCAGCTCTCGGTCACCCCGCCGCCGCAGATGCCAGCGACGCTCGAGGCCGGCACGATCGACGGCTTCTCGGTCGGGGAACCGTGGAATCAGGCCTCGATGGCCAAGGGCATCGGCCACCCGATCATCGTCGATCCCGATATTGCCGGGCTTACCGGCGACAAGGTGTTCGGCCTGACCGAGGAGTTCGTCAAAGAAAACCCGAACACGGTCAAGGCGCTGTTGCGGGCGTTGATCCGCGCCTCGATGTGGCTCGATGAAGAGAACGGCAAGAACCGCGCCGAAGCGGTCAAGCTTCTCGCCCTGCCGAGGTACGTCGGCGCCGACGAGAAGGTGCTGCTCGCCTCGATGACCGGCAAGTTCACCTTCGGCGAGGGTGACACCCGGCCGACTCCGGAGTTCAACCTGTTCTTCGACCAGGACGCCAGCTACCCGTTCTATTCGGACGCTATCTGGTTCCTGACGCAAATGCGCCGCTGGGGGCAGATCCCCGAATCCAAGCCCGACCAGTGGTACCTCGACACCGCCAAGGCGACCTACCGGCCCGACCTCTACATGGCGGCGGCGAACTCGCTCGTCGAGGACGGGCTCGCGGAGGAAGACACCTTCCCCGAAACCGACGGTTTCCGGACCTACACCCACCGGGCGATCGACGGGGTCAAGTTCGATCCCCGCAAGCCCGCCGCCTACGCCGCAGGGTTCGCGATCGGCCTCAAGGATGGCCAGACGGTCACGCCCTCCGGCGTCAAGTAAGGAGCAGGACCATGAACGCCGCAGTCCTTTCCAAGCAAGACCTTGCCGCCATCAGTGAGGTCGTGATCGAGACGCAGGCGGAAGACGCCACCCCCTCGGCCGGGAAACCGGCCGAGGGAAGCGGATCCCGCCTCAAGCTGCCCACAACAAAGGCTGTGTTCGAGGCCCTCTGGCCGCCGATGGTCGGGATCGGCGCCTTCCTCGCCCTGTGGGCGGTGCTGGCGCCGATGGTCGAGACCTCGCTCGGCGCGCTGCCCGGTCCGGGCGACGTGTGGACCGCTTTCCTCGGGCTGATGGAGGAGAACGCGGCGTCGCGGGCCGAGGCGGCGGTGGCGGAAGCGGCAGGGCAGATGTACTCGGGCCCGCCGACCTTCATCGACCAGATCTTCACCTCGCTGAAGACGGTGGCGCTCGGCTTCGTGCTCGCCTCGATCGTCGCGGTCCCGCTCGGGCTCGTCGCCGGCATGTCGAAGCGCTTCAATGCGGCAATCAACCCGCTGGTCCAGGTCATGCGCCCGATCAGCCCGCTCGCCTGGCTGCCGATCGTGACCATGGTCGTCTCGGCTTCGATCACCAGCGACGATCCAGCGCTGCCCAAGAGCTTCGTGATCTCGGCGGTGGTGGTGATGATGTGCTCGCTGTGGCCGACGCTGATCAACACCGCGGTCGGCACCAGCTCGATCGACAAGGACCTGCTGAACGTAGGCCGCGTGCTCAAGCTCGGGTGGTTCGCCAAGCTGCGGCGGCTCGTCCTTCCGTCGACTCTGCCTTACATCTTCACCGGCATGCGCCTCTCGCTGGGCGTGGGCTGGATGGTGCTGATCGCCGCCGAAATGCTCGCGCAGAATCCCGGCCTCGGCAAGTTCGTGTGGGACGAGTTCCAGAACGGCAGCGAACGCTCGCTTTCGCGGATCATGGTTGCGGTCATCGTCATCGGCCTCATCGGCGTGATGCTCGACCGGATCATGATGGCGCTCCAGGCGCTCGCCTCCAAGAACCGGACGGTGTGATCATGACCCCGATCCTTTCGCTCAAAAGCGTGACCAAGCGCTACACCGGCGCCGGCGGCTCGGTTACCGACGTGCTCGCGGGAATCGACCTCGATGTGGCCGAAGGCGAGTTCGTCGCCATCCTCGGCTTCTCGGGTGCCGGCAAGACCACGCTGATCAACACGGTCGCCGGGCTGGTCGAGCCCGACGGCGGCGAGATCCTGCTGCGCGGCAAGCCGATCGACGGGCCGGACAAGGAGCGCGGGCTGGTGTTCCAGTCGTACTCGTTGTTCCCCTGGCTGACCGTGGAGCAGAACGTCGCGCTCGCCGTCGACGCGGTGCACAAGGACAGCGGCCGGGTCGAGCGCGCGGCGCTGGTCCGTCAGAAAGTCGAGCTGGTCGGGCTCGGCCATGCAATGGACCGCAAGCCCGCGCAGCTCTCGGGCGGGATGCGCCAACGCGTCGCGGTCGCGCGCGCGCTGGCGATGGAGCCAGAGATCCTTCTGCTCGACGAGCCGCTGTCGGCGCTGGACGCGCTGACCCGCGCCAAGCTGCAGGACGAGATCGAGCGCATTCGCGCCCATGAAGGCAGGACGATCATCCTCGTCACCAACGACGTCGACGAAGCCTTGCTGCTCGCCGACAGGGTCGCGGTGCTGACTCCGGCTCCGGCGGCGCGGATCGGCCGAATCTTCGAGATCGACGTAGCCCGCCCGCGCGATCGGGAGGCGGTTAACGACGACTTGCACTACCAGGCGCTGCGCAAGGACATCGTGTCCTACCTCGGCTCGCTTAATGCGGAGGCCGGCACGGTCGGCGAGAGCGCAATCGACTTGCCCAAGGTCACCCCCCTCGACCTCGCGCCTCCGCCCAAGGCCTATCGCGAGGCGGCCTACAGCGCGGTCCTCAGCCGCTATCTGGAGTTCTTCAAGCTCGACAAGGTCTATCCCACGCCCAACGGGCCGTTGACCGTGGTCGAGGACTTCAACCTTCTGATGAACCGCGGCGAGTTCGTCTCGCTGATCGGCCACTCAGGCTGCGGCAAGTCGACCGTGCTGACGATGGCCGCGGGGCTGAACGAGATCAGCAAGGGCGGCATAGTGCTCGAGAACCGCGAAATCAGCGCGGCCGGGCCGGACAAGGCAGTGGTGTTTCAGGCGCCGAGCCTGATGCCGTGGCTGACCGCGCGGGAAAATGTCGCGCTCGGGGTGGAGCGGGTTTATCCGCATGCCACGCGCGCCGAGCGCCGCGACATCGTCGACTATTACCTGGACCGCGTCGGGCTCGGCGATGCCAAAGACAAGATGGCGGCCGAGATGTCGAACGGCATGCGCCAGCGTGTCGGCATTGCTCGCGCCTTCGCTCTTTCGCCGCGCTTGCTGCTGCTCGACGAGCCGTTCGGCATGCTCGACAGCCTCACGCGCTGGGATCTGCAGGACGTGCTGGTCGAGGTGTGGAACCGTACCAAGGTGACCGCCATCATGGTCACGCACGATGTCGACGAGGCGATCCTGCTCGCGGATCGGGTGGTGATGATGACCAACGGGCCCCGAGCCACGATCGGCAAGATCCTCGAAGTCGACCTACCGCGCCCGCGCGAGCGCAAGGCGCTGCTCGATCATCCGCGGTTCTATCAATACCGGCAGGAAGTGCTGCACTTCCTCGCCGAATATGACCACGGGCCAGCCGCAAAGGCGGCCTGATAAATCCCTGGGAGGGGAACCGGGCGGCAATGCTGCCGTCCGTCGACCGATCAATAAACCGGCGGGCAGCGGTGCTCGCCACTCCATGAGGGATCAACCAATGCGTTCGAAGTTCTGTCTGCTCGTTGCCGTCTCGAGTCTCGCCTGGGCCGCGCCCGCGCTGGCCGCGCCGGGCGATCCGATCACGGTCGCCGAAGGAGTCACGCTCGATCCGATCCTCGCGGCGCGGCTGCGCTACGAATCGGTCGATGCCGCCAACTTCCCGAACAGCGCGGACGCGCTGACGATCCGCGCCCGCGCCGGCGCCGAGCTCAAGTTCTCGGGCTTCTCGATCCTCGCCGAAGGCGAAGGCACGCTGGCACTGGCCGACGACTACAACGATACCCTGCCGGACAACGGCGTCGAGCCGTTCCCCGTAGTCGCCGATCCGGAGAACTTCGAGCTCAACCGGTTGCAAGTCTCCTACATGAAGAACGGCACCGGCGTGACCATCGGCCGCCAGCGCGTCGTGCTCGACAACGCCCGTTTCGTCGGAAACGTCGGCTGGCGGCAGAACGAGCAGACCTTCGACGCGGTGCGAGGCCAGGCGAAGCTGGGTGTAGTGATCCTCGACGCGACGTACTCGATATCGCAGCGCACGGTGTTCGGCGTCGACAGCCCGAACGAGCATTTCGACGGCGATTTCGTGTTCCTGCAGGGCGGTGTCGACCTGCCTGTGGTGGACGCGAAGGCCTTCGCATATCTGCTCGACTATGACACCCGCCTAGCTTTCTCGAGCCAGACTTACGGCACGCTCGCGACCGCGGTGATCGACATCCCCACCGTCGGCAAGCTCAACCTGCTCGCCAGCTTTGCGACCCAAAGCGACTACGGCGCGAACCCGGTTTCCTATGACGCCGAATACATCAACGCCCAGGCCGGGCTGACGGTGCTCGGCTTCGGCTTGACCGCGGGCTACGAGGAGCTGGGCAGCGATGGCGGGGTGGCCGCGTTCCAGACCCCGCTCGCCACGCTGCACGCGTTCAACGGCTGGGCGGATCTGTTCCTGACCACTCCGGCCAACGGTTTGCGCGACTACTACGGGGGAATCTCGAAGACCTTCGGGCTGCCGTTCCTGCCCGGCATCAAGGCCGATCTCGTTTACCACCAGTTCGACAGCGATTTCGGCGGGATCGATTACGGCAGCGAATGGGACGCCTCGCTCGGCTTCAAGCTCGGGCCGGTCAGCCTGATGGCGAAGTACGCCAACTACGATGCAAGCGGCTTTGCAGTGGATACCGAGAAGGTCTGGCTGCAGGCCGAAATCGCGCTTTAGCCTGTTCCCCTCCCGCCTGCGGGAGGGGAGAAGTAATGTTGCATTGCAATATCCCCTTGCCGCACTGCACCCAATCGGGTAAGGGTGCTGGCGAGCGGAGACGCGCGCCCACCGATGGGCCGCGAGCCATGTTCGCTCGAACAGCAACATCGCGTGGCAACGGCGCCGCCCAGCCTCCCTTCACCGGGAAGGCTTGGCGGCTTTTCGTATGTCGCGCGCCGGAAGTGGATCGAGTGGGGCAGTGGACCGGTCAGTCGAGGGCCAGCGAGAGCACGAGGCCGATCGCCAGCAGCGCGCTGACGATCTGCCAGAAGCGTTCCGGGTCGCGCTCGATCAGCGGCCGGCCCCGCTGCTGGCGCAGCAGTGGGCCGCCGCCTTCGAGCGACCGGAGCAGCTCGATCACATCGTTGAAGCGGGCGCCCGGGTCGGGCTGGATCGCGGTGACGATCGCGTTGTCGAGCCAGCTCGGGATCTCCGGCCGGTGATGCGACGGAGGCACCGGTCGGCCGAAGCGCGGCCGCTGGAACGCCTCCTGCTCGCCAAACGGCCACTTGCCGGTCAGCCAGCGGTAGATCGTCACGCCGAGCGCGAACTGGTCGGTCAACGCGTCGCCCGCGTTGCCGGCGAACTGCTCGGGCGCCATGTAGCCGGGCGTGCCGGGGATCTCGTCACCGTGAAAGTCCTCGACCCGCGGCAGCCGGGCAACGCCGAGATCGATCAGCTTGAGCCCGCCATCTTTGGTCAGCATGACGTTCTCTGGCTTGATGTCGCGGTGGACCACTTCGAGCCGGTGCAGCGCGGAGACGGCGCGGACCAGCCTTACCGCCTGTTCGAGCGCGTCCTGCAGCCGCGGCAATCCGCGCTCGAGCCGCGCCGCCATCGTCTCGCCTTCGAGCAGCGGCTGGACGCAGTAGAGCGCGCTCTGCCGGTCGGGGCGGACCGGATGCGCGGCGAGCACGAACGGGCTCGACACGCGCTGGGCGAGCAGCAGCTCGCGGGCGAAGGCCAGACGTACCGCGCGCGCGCTGAGCGCGTTCGGCCGCGGGAACTTGAGCACGACCTGGCTCCCGTCCTCGGTGTCTTCGGCAGCGAGCAGGATCGCATAACGGCCTTCGCTGAGCACGCGCTCGACCTTGAAGCCGTCGAAGCTGCTGCCCGGTGCCGGCGGCGCCAGCACGGGCAGCGCCGAAAGACCGGCCAGGATTCCGTCGTGATCGGGCGGCGGCAGACGCACGATGTCGATCACCAATGCAGTCGCGTTGTCCTTGCTTCCTGCGGCGAGGGCAGCCTCGACGATCTCGTCGGCGGTCGCTTCGGCCGAGGCCTGGCGCGCGAGCAGTCCTGCAATGCGCGCCGCCGAGAGCGTGCCATGCACGCCGTCGGTCGTAAGCAGCAGGCGGTCGTGATCGGCGAGCTCGACGGTCGCATGGTCGAGCCGCAGCTCGGGCTCCAGGCCGAGCGCGCGGATCAGCACGTGGCGCAAGTCCGGCTCGGGCCGGACATGGTCGGCGGTGAGGCAGGTGAGCCGACCGCCCGAAAAGCGCCAGGCGCGGCTGTCGCCGACATGGACCAGGTGCGCGCGGCGCCCGCGCAGCGCCAGCGCGGTGAACGTGGTCGCGCACATCGCCATCGTCTCGCCGCGGCCTTGGGCGTGCAGCCAACGGTTGTAGGCGGCGAGCGGCTGCTGCATCGCGCGCGCCGGGCCGAGCGTGGCGGGCACGGCGTAGAATCCTTCGATCAGCGCGCGCACCGCGAGCTCTGCGGCCGCGCGCCCCTGGCGGCCGCCGCTGACCCCGTCGGCGACCGCGGCGATCACCCCGTGCCGCACGCGCTCGAGCGCGCTGCCGAGGTGGACGCCGCCGAAATCCTGGTTGTCCTCGCGCGGCCCCGTGGCGGTGGCGAAGCCCGCCGCGAGCACGATCTCGCCCGCATATTGCATTCTGGCCGGTCCACCTCCCGCGCGGGCACTGCGCCCACGCGCGAGGAGACCAGCCGTGTTACCTTCGCGTCAAGCCCAACAAGGATCGCAGCATGACCAAGAGCTTCTGGAAGGCCGGGCACAACCCAACCCTCCTCGCCGCATTCCTCTATTTCGATGTCTCGTTCATGGTTTGGGTCATGCTCGGCCCGCTCGCGCCGATCATCGCCGCGGAGCTGGGTCTGGATCCGGCGCAGAAGGGACTGATGGTAGCGGTGCCGACGCTGGCGGGAGCGGTGCTGCGGCTGGTCAACGGCCTCCTCGTCGACAGCATCGGACCCAAGCGGACCGGCACGCTCAATCAGATCATCGTCATCGCCGGGCTGCTGGTCGGCTGGTGGTTCGGAGTGGACAGCTTCGAGGGGACCCTGGCGCTGGGCGTGGTGCTCGGCTTTGCCGGAGCGAGCTTCGCGGTGGCGTTGCCGCTGGCCAGCCGCTGGTATCCGCCCGAGCACCAGGGCAAGGCGATGGGCCTTGCCGGCATGGGCAATTCGGGCACGGTGCTCGCGGCCCTGTTCGCGCCGATCCTCGCCAAATGGTTCGGCTGGAACGCGGTGCTCGGCCTGGCGGTGATCCCGCTCACGATCGTGTTCGTGCTCTACCTCTTCGCCGCCAAGGACAGCCCCTCGCAGCCCGCGCCGAAGCCGCTCGGCGCCTACGCCGAAGTCCTCAAGGATCGTGATGCGTGGTGGTTCATGCTGTTCTACGGAGTGACGTTCGGCGGCTTCGTCGGCCTCTCCAATTCGCTGTCGATCTGGTACACCGACATGTTCGCGCTCAGCCCCGTTGTCGCCGGCTACTGTACCGCCGCTTGCGTATTCACCGGTTCGCTCGTCCGTCCGTTCGGCGGGGCTCTGGCCGACAGGTTCGGCGGCATTCGCACGCTGACCACGGTCTACATCCTCGCCGCGCTGCTGCTGGCGGCGATAAGCGTCGGGCCTTCGACCTTGCCGCTGGCAATCGCGATGTTCGTGCTGGTAATGGGCACGCTCGGCGTCGGTAACGGCGCAGTGTTCCAACTCGTGCCGCAGCGTTTCCGCAACGAGATCGGGGTTATGACCGGCCTCGTGGGCTTCGCCGGCGGGGTCGGCGGGTTCTATCTCGCGTCCTCGCTCGGTTTCGCGCAGAAGCTTACCGGCAGCCCATCGGCGGGGTTCCTGATCTTTGCCGGCCTGGCTCTGGTCGCGCTCGCGGGTCTGACCGGCGTCAAGGGCCGCTGGCGCACGACCTGGGGCGCGGCGCTGCAGGGGGCCCGGATTTGAAGTTAGGGCTCACTTTTCCCTAATCTTCCGTTATGTTGCAGTGCAATATATGCTTGCGGAAACGCCATAGAATCGGTTATGGCGGTCGCAAGCGGAACCGGCGCGCCCAACGGAGGGCGGTCTCAGCCGATCCGTCGAACTAGCAACACAGCGTGGCAATGGAGCCGCCAGTCTCCCCTTTCGGGGCGCGACCTGGCGGCTTTGTTGCGTGCGCGCTCCGAGGAACGATGAAGTGAACGCACCAGCCAGCTTCGAGAAAGCGAAGGCGCTGACCGAAAAACTGGTCGTGATCGGCAACGGCATGGCCGGCTGCCGCGCGGTCGAGGAACTGCTCGCGCGCGATCCGGGCCGTTACTCGATCACCATTTTCGGCGCCGAGCCGCGCGTCAACTACAACCGCATCATGCTCTCGCCCGTGCTCGCGGGCGAGAAGAGCTTCGACGAGATCGTCCTCAATACCGCCGAATGGTATGCCGAGAACGGTATCGAGCTGGTCGCAGGCGATCCCGTCGATCATATCGACCGCGAGCGGCAGACCGTGATCAGCCGCTCGGGCCGGGCCGAGCCCTACGACCGGCTGTTGATCGCGACCGGCTCGGACCCGTTCATCATCCCGGTGCCCGGCCGCGATCTGCCCGGCGTGGTCACGTTCCGCGACCTGGACGATGTCGACAAGATGCTTGCCGCGGCGGGCGAAGGCGGGGAAGCGGTGGTGATCGGTGGGGGCCTGCTCGGGCTCGAAGCGGCGCACGGCCTGTCCTTGCAGGGCATGAAGGTCACCGTCGTCCACCTGATGCCGACGCTGATGGAACGCCAGCTCGACGAGGCGGCGGGCTGGCTGCTGAAGAGCGAGCTCGAGCGGCGCGGGCAGACGATCCTGACCGGTGCCGACACCCAGGAGATCCTCGAGAAGGACGGCCATGTCGCCGGCGTGCGGCTCAAGGACGGGCGCGAGATCGCGGCCGATATCGTGGTCATGGCGGTCGGCATCAGGCCTTCGGTCATGCTCGCCAAGACCGCCGGCATCGACTGCGAGCGAGGCATCCTCGTCGACGACCACATGGTCACTTCGGACTCGGCGATCCTCGCGGTCGGCGAATGCGTCCAGCACCGCGGCGAATGCTACGGACTTGTCGCGCCGTTGTGGGAGATGTGCAGGGCGCTCGCCGATCACCTGGTCGACGCTCCGACCGGCTATACCGGCTCGGTCACTTCGACCAAGCTCAAGGTCTCCGGCATCGACGTGTTCTCGGCCGGCGACTTCATCGGCGGCGACGACCACGAGGACATCGTCATGCGCGACGCGGCGCGCGGCGTCTACAAGCGGCTGGTCCTCAAGGACGACCGCATCGTCGGCGCGGTGCTTTATGGCGATACCGCCGACGGGAACTGGTATTTCGACCTGCTCAAGAAGGGCGAGGACATTGCCGAAATCCGTGACGGGCTGATCTTCGGCCAGGCGTTCGCCCTCGGAGGTGGCGCCTTCGCGGACCCTAATGCCGCCGTTGCGGCCCTCTCGGACGACGCAGAAATCTGCGGCTGCAACGGCGTTTCCAAAGGCAAGGTCGTCGAGACCATCCTGGCCGGGGCTTGCAGCCTCGACGCGGTCCGCTCCCAGTGCAAGGCGTCCGCCAGCTGCGGATCGTGCACCGGGCTCGTCGAAAGCCTGCTCGCGCTGACGCTCGGCGACGGAGTCCAGGCCGGCGCCGCCTCGATGTGCAAGTGCACCAGCTTCGGGCATGACGACGTGCGCCGCCTGATCCTCGAGAAGGAGCTGCGCGCGATCCCGCAAGTCATGCAGGAGCTGCACTGGACCACGCCCGACGGCTGCGCCTCGTGCCGTCCGGCGCTCAACTACTACCTGCTCTGCGCCTGGCCAGGCGAGTACGAGGACGACCAGAAGAGCCGCTTCGTCAACGAGCGGCTCCACGCTAACATCCAGAAGGACGGCACTTATTCGGTCGTTCCGCGGATGTGGGGCGGGCTCACCAACCCGCGCGAGCTGCGCGCGATCGCCGATGTGGTCGAGAAGTACAACGCGCCGATGGTCAAAGTGACCGGCGGCCAGCGGCTCGACATCTTCGGCATCAAGAAGGAGGACCTCCCCGCGGTCTGGGCCGATCTCAACGCCGCCGGGATGGTGTCCGGACACGCCTACGGCAAAGCGCTGCGCACGGTTAAGACCTGCGTCGGCAGCGAATGGTGCCGCTTCGGCACGCAGGATTCGACCGGCCTTGGCGTGAAGATAGAGCAAATGACCTGGGGCAGCTGGATGCCGCACAAGTTCAAGATCGCGGTCTCCGGCTGCCCGCGCAATTGCGCCGAAGCGACGATCAAGGACTTCGGCGTGGTCTGCGTCGATTCGGGTTACGAACTCCACATCGGCGGCAACGGCGGTATCAAGGTTCGCGCCACCGACCTTCTGTGCAAGGTTGCCACCGAAGAGGAAGCGCTCGAGCACTGCGCCGCCTTCATCCAGCTCTACCGCGAGGACGCGCACTACCTCGAGCGCACCGCGCCGTGGCTCGAGCGCAAGGGGCTCGAGTGGATCAAGGCGCAACTGTTCGACGATCCCGACACCGTGAAGCGGCTCGCCGCACGGTTCCGCTTTTCACAGAAGTTCATGCAGGACGATCCCTGGGCCAAACGCGCCGCCGGAGAGAGGAGCGACCTGCACAGTCACCTCGCCACCGTTCGCCCTGCGCCGGAGTACGTTTGATGCACCAGGCCCCAATGCAGGCGAAGTGGTTGGATATCGGCCCGATCACCCAGATCGAGCCCGGGATGGCGGCGACGCTGCCGGTCGAAGGCGGCGACGAGATCGCCGTGTTCCATACCATGCGCGGCGAGTTCTACGCGCTGGTCAACAAGTGCCCGCACAAGCAGGGCCCGCTCAGCCAGGGTATCGTCCACGGCGACAGCGTGACCTGTCCGCTCCACAACTGGCGCATCTCGCTGCGCAGCGGCGAGGCGCTCGGCGACGACGAGGGCTGCGTGCCGACGATCCCGGTCAAGGTCGATGCCGGCCGCATCTACCTTCTGCGCGAGGCCGTCGTGCCCAAGCCGGTGCGACGGGCGAAAGCGGCCTGAGGCGATGAAGGCGATCCGCACCACTTGCGCCTATTGCGGCGTCGGGTGTGGCATTTCCGCGACCGTGACAGGCGAACGCGAGGTCGCCATTGCCGGCGATCCCGAGCATCCGGCCAACAGCGGTCGCCTGTGCTCGAAGGGCACCCATCTTGGCGAGACGCTCGGGCTCGAAGGGCGTCTGCTCTATCCGGAGATCGAAGGCCGGCGCGCGAGCTGGGACAAGGCGATCCGTCTCGTCGCCCGCAAGTTCTCCGATACGATCGCGCGGCACGGGCCCGACAGCGTGGCGTTCTACGTCTCCGGCCAACTGCTGACCGAGGACTACTACGTCGCCAACAAGCTGATGAAGGGCTTCATCGGCAGCGGCAACATCGACACCAATTCGCGGCTCTGCATGTCGAGCGCGGTGGCCGGGCATACCCGCGCATTCGGCGAGGACGTGGTGCCGGCGAGTTACGACGACCTCGAGCAGGCCGACCTCATCGTGCTGGTCGGCTCGAACACGGCCTGGTGCCATCCGGTGGTCTACCAGCGGATAATGGCTGCACGGGAAAAGCGCGGGACGAAGCTGGTCGTCATCGATCCGCGCCGGACCGAAACCTGCGAGGACGCGGACCTGCACCTGGCGCTCCGTCCGGGCAGCGACGTGGCGTTGATGAATGGCCTGCTCGCCCATTGCCGTGATACGGGCCTGCTCGACCAGGCATTCCTCGACGCGCATGTCGACGCGCCGCAGGGCTTCTGGGATGCGCTCGAGCAGAGCACCGACTTGTGGTCGACTGCTGCCATCTGCGATCTGCCGCCCGCTGATTTGCGCGCCTTCTACGAGCTCTTCGCGCGCCATCCGCGCACCGTCACGCTGTTCAGCCAGGGTATCAACCAGTCGATCCGCGGCACCGATCAGGTCAACGCGATCGTCAACGTCCACCTCGCTACCGGGCGCATCGGCAAGCCCGGCGCTGCGCCGTTCTCGATCACAGGCCAGCCCAACGCGATGGGCGGGCGCGAGGTCGGCGGGCTCGCCTCGACGCTCGCCGCGCATCGCGGGTTCGAGCCCGAGAACGTCGCGGAGGTGAAACGGTTCTGGGCCGCGCCGCGCATGGCCGACAAGCCGGGCCTCAAGGCGGTCGACATGTTCCGCGCGATTCGAGAAGGCCGGATCAAGGCGCTGTGGGTCATGGCCACCAATCCGGCGGTCTCGCTGCCGGACGCGGCGCGTGTGCGCGAGGCGCTCGCGCGGTGTCCGTTCGTGGTCGTCTCCGATTGCATCGCCGATACCGACACATCGCGCCATGCCCATGTGAAGCTGCCCGCGCTCGGCTGGGGCGAGAAGGACGGCACGGTCACCAACTCCGAGCGCACGATCAGCCGCCAGCGCGCGCTGCTGCCGGCCCCCGGCGAGGCCAAGCCCGACTGGTGGATCGTCACTCAGGTCGCTCGCGCTATGGGCTGGCGCGACGCGTTCACTTATGATCGTCCGGCGGATGTCTACCGCGAACACGCCCGCCTTTCGGCTTACCGCAACGAGGGCAAGCGCCTATTCGATATCGGCCATCACGCGGCGCTGACAAACCTCCAGTACGATGCGATGGAGCCGGCACGCTGGGGCGGCGTGCCGTTCGCCGACGGGCGCTTCTCGACTCCAAACGGAAGGGCTCGCCTCGTCCCGGTCGAGCAGCGGGAGCTCGAAGGCGAGCTGCCGAAGTGGCCTTTGACGGTCAACACCGGCCGCTACCGCGACCATTGGCACACGATGACCCGGACCGGCCTTTCGCCTAAGCTCTCGCAGCATCGCCGCGAGCCGCTCGCCGAGATCCATCCGCTCGATGCCGAGGCGCATGGGATAGACGAGCGCGATCTCGTGCGGGTCGTGACTCCGCAAGGCGAAAGCGTGTTCCGCGCGGCGATCAGCGAAGGCCAGCGGCGCGGCGAGGTCTTCGTTCCGATCCACTGGACCGACCGCCAGTCGAGCGGCGGGCGCACCGGGTTGCTGCCGCAGCCGCTGGTCGATCCGCATTCGGGCCAGCCGGGCTTCAAGGCGACCCCGGCGAGAATCGAGAAGCTCGCGGTCGAATGGCGCGGTTTCCTGATTGCGCGCGCCGTGCCGGAACGGATCCCGGCGGCTTACTTCACCAAGGTCCGCGTCGGACAGGGGTGGCTGGTCGAGCTGGCGGGGAAGGGGGATCCGGCAGCGCTGGCGAAGGCTCTGCTGCCCAAGGGTGAGCGCATCGAGATCGCCGATCCGGCGCGTGGCGGCATACGCCTTGCGGTATTGGCCAAGGGAACCCTCGAGGCCGCGCTCTATCTCACTCGCAGCGGACGCCTGCCGAATCGCGAATGGTTGGTTGCCCAGCTGACCGCCGCCGAGGCCGCGTCTTCGGTCGAGCTGCTCGCCGGACGCCCGGCGGCCCCATTGCCCGACCGTGGACCGATCGTTTGCGTGTGCTTCGACGTCGGTATGAACACGATCGTCGAGGCGATCGCCAGCCAGCGGCTGGTCAGCGTCGAGGCGGTCGGCGCAGCGCTCTCGGCGGGGACCAATTGCGGTTCATGCAAGCCGGCGATCCGGCGCCTGATCGGCGAGGCTGTGCCGGCGGCGGAGGAAGCGGCCAATGGCTGACGAATTCGCGTCCGGCACGGTGTGGCTGGTCGGCGCCGGCCCCGGCGATCCCGACCTGCTGACCCGCAAGGCCGAACGGCTGATCCGGCAGGCGAGCGTCGTGTTCTACGACGCGCTGGTCGGGCCCGGCGTTCTCGCGCTGGTGCCGGTGAGGGTGCGGCTGGTCTCGGTCGGCAAGCGATCGGGCCGCCACTCCAAGGACCAGAAGACGATCGATGCGCTGATCGTCGAGGCTGCGCTGGCGGGCGAACGCGTGGTGCGGCTCAAGGGCGGCGATCCGGCAATCTTCGGCCGCGCCACCGAGGAGCTCGACGCCTGTCGCGCGGCGAACGTGCCGGTGCGCGTCTGTCCCGGCGTCACCGCCGCGAGCGCGGCTGCCGCCAGCCTTAGTCTCTCGCTGACCTTGCGCGGCCTCGCGCGGCGGCTGACCTTCGCCACCGCGCACGCCCGCGCCGGCGAAGAGCTCGAGCTCGACTGGCAGGCGCTCGCCGATCCGCTAGCGACGCTGGCGATCTACATGGGCAAGGCGGCCGCGCCGGCGGTTTCCGCGCGCCTGATTGCCGCCGGCCTGCCGCCCACGACACCGGTCGTGCTGGTCGAAAACGCCAGCTTGCCCGAAGAGCGCCATTTCACGACCCGCCTCGACCTGCTGCCGCTCGCGGCGCGGACTGCCTTGGGTGACGGGCCGGCGGTGATCCTGGTCGGGCAGGCGGTCGCGAACGCCGGTGGGGCGCTGCCACGCACCGTTGCAGCGCTGGAGCTGCCGGCCGGCTGATTCTCAGGATTGGTGCGGTCGAGAAGACTCGAACTTCCACGGGCTTTCGCCCACAACGACCTCAACGTTGCGCGTCTACCAGTTCCGCCACGACCGCATAATCGCCAGGGGCCAGGAACGGGCCCCCGCGGGGTAGGTGCGGGCCCTTAGCAAAGCGGCAAGAGCCTCGCAAGCGTGCGGCGCACATGAATAGCTGCATTCCTGTGCCACCTTGGGAACGGCCCTAACAAGGGCTTTGTGAACAGGGTGAACGATGCGGTAACGATAGTTCATGACCTCGCTTGGAGCTCTCTTCCTGGCTGCTGTCGCCACTGCCGGCGGGGCCCAGTCGGGTGGCCAGGGAGTGCAGATCGTCACCGCGCAAGTCCAGGCCGAGATCGTCCGACCGGCGATCGTGCGGCAGGCTTCGGGCCTCGAAGGGCGCCGCGACGCGCCCTCCGCTCAGATCAGCCGACGCGAGCGGGCCGTGCTGTTCGAATTCCAATAGTCCCGCCCGCCGGGCGCTAATCCGGTTTCCAGCCGATCTCGGCGAACCGAGCCGAGCGCGGCACATCGGTCACCGCCTCGTTCACGCTGACGCTTTCGCCCGGGGCGAGAGTGCGCTTGGGCGGCTGCACTTCCCAACTGTAAACGATCCGGTCGCGCGCGTCTCTGAGCACGATCAGGATCTGCGGCACGTCCCGTGCCGTGCTGCCGATATTGGTGATCGTGCCGCTGGCACCGAAGTACTCGGTTCCGTTGGGGAGCTGGCGACGCTCCTGCTGGTCGGCTGGGAAGTCGAGCTGCAGATCCGGCTGGCCCATCGCGAATGTCGGGCGGCTCACCGGTACCCATTCGGGCAATCCCCAGTACGAGACCGCTGCGATCACGCCCATGGCGAGCAGCGCGAAGATCGCGCCAGCCCAGGTCCACAGCTTTAGCGGGTTGCGGCGGCGGCGGAACGGCGGCGCGGCATCGAATTGTGAGGCGCCGCCCGGTTCGGGCGGAGCGTAGGACGGCTCATCCAAGGGCGGGACGGCTTCCTCGGGTAGCGGCGGGGCGGGCTCGGCGGGCGGCGCGGTCTTGACGAAGCGCGCCGGTTCGGGCGCGGGCGCGGGTGATGGCTGCGGCTCCGCGGGAGGCGCCGGAGCCGGCGCTTGCTCGACTTGTGGCGCGGGCGCTCTCTCCTGCGGAGATGGGTCCTGGAACCAACTATGCCGGCACTTGGCGCAGCGCACCGTCCGACCTTCGGGGCCGATCGCGCTGTCGGGCACGACGTAGCGTGTCGTGCAGGCTGGGCAGGCGATGATCATTCCACCCCGATTCCTAGGCGTCGGCAATGGGGGCAACAAGGCGCGTTGCCGGTGAGTTGCGCGGCTGCGCGGCTTTTTTCCACATCGATCAGCGGCTATACGCGCCGCACATGCCCGCGTTTCGCCATCCTGCCTATCGCTCCCCCCCAAGGGTTCTGGGCCGACCGTGAGCGCGAGGGAGGGGAGCATCGTTCAGTTCGACAACGTCGGCTTGCGTTACGGCACCGAGCGCGAGGTCCTGAGCGATGTCTCGTTCACGCTCTATCCGGGCAGCTTCTACTTCCTCACCGGGGCGAGCGGTGCGGGCAAGACCTCGCTGCTCAAGCTGCTTTACCTCGCGCAGCGCCCTTCGCGCGGCATCATCCGCATGTTTGGGACCGACGTGATCACCGTTCCGCGCGGCCACCTGCCCGCATTCCGGCGCCGCATCGGAGTGGTATTCCAGGATTTCCGGCTGGTCCCGCACCTGTCCGCCTTCGACAACGTCGCGCTGCCGCTGCGCGTATCCGGCGTGTCCGAAGGCGAGATCCGGAAGCCGGTCGCCGATATGCTGCAATGGGTCGGGCTCGACCAGCGTTCCGAAGCGCGGCCGGCGACGCTGTCGGGCGGCGAGCAGCAGCGCGTCGCGATCGCCCGCGCGGTGATTGCACGGCCCGAGATCCTCGTCGCCGACGAGCCGACCGGCAACGTCGATCCCGACATGGCCCTGAAACTGCTGCGGCTGTTCGAGGCGTTGAACCGGCTCGGCACCACCGTCGTGGTCGCGACTCACGACGTTCACCTGCTCAAGAAAGTGCCGGATTCGCTGATCATGCGGCTCGATCGCGGACGGCTTTCCGACCCGACCGGCGCTTTGCGGTACCCGCCGCGGCGCGAGGCGGCTAAACAGGCTGCGGGAGCGCCATGACCGCGGCGCTGTCAGGCAAGAGCGGGCCGATTCGCCGCAATGCGCCGCGCTTCGGCGGCGCCGACCGGCTCGTCCCGCATGCGCGGCTTGCCGGGCCGATGCCATGGGTCATCGCGATCATGATTGCGCTGACGGTAATCGCTGCGAGCGCCGGCTTGGCACTGCGCAACCTGTCGGACAACGCGCGAGCAGAGATCGCCGGCGGCCTCACCGTACAGATCGTCGAAGGCGCGCCGGCCGAACGCGAGCGGCAGGCCGAGGTGGCGGTCGCGCTGCTTCGCAACCGCGAGGAAGTGGCGCAGGTGAGCCGCGTGCCCGAGGAGGAGCTCGATGCTCTGCTCGAGCCGTGGCTCGGTCAGCAAGGCGAGGCCGAGGAAGAGGCGATCCCCGTCCCGGCGCTGATCGACGTCCGGCTGGCTGGTCCGGTCACTCCGCGGCGGCTCGAGGAGCTGCGGGCTGCCCTCACCGCTTCGGCGCCCGCGGCTCGGCTGGACGCGCAGGCGCGCTGGCTCGAGCCCGTGTTCGATGCCGTCGGGTCGCTGCAGTGGCTGGCGGCCGGCCTGATTGTACTGCTGGCCGCGACCAGCGCCGCGGCGGTGTGGCTGGCAGCGCGGAGTGCGCTCGGCTCGAACCGCGAGACCATCGAGATCATCCACCTCCTTGGCGGCACCGATGCGCAGATCGCGCGCATCTTTCAGCGCTCGATCGGACTCGACGCGGCGCTCGGCGGGCTCGTCGGCCTGGCGCTCGGCGGAGCGGCGATCTGGCTGCTCGGGCGTCAGTTCGCCGAGCTCGGCTCGGGCATGGTAGCGGGTGGCGAGCTCGGTCCGATCGACTGGGGCCTGCTCGCGGCGATCCCGGCGATCGGCGTGATCCTTGCCGTTTTCACTGCGCGGTTGACCGTGTTGTCGGCCCTGAGGCGCATACTGTGATCCGGCGCGTGGTCGCTCTTGTGATGGTAGCCTGGGTTTTCGGCTTCCTGTGGTTCGCGATCGCGCTGCCGCGGCCGGCCGACGCCGGCGAGAAGACCGACGCGATCGTGGTGCCGACCGGCAGCGGCGGACGGATCCAGCGCGGGCTGGACTTATTGCAGCGGGATGCGGCGGAGCGGATGCTTGTCACCGGCGTCGATGCGGATGTCCGGCCCCGCGAATTCGCGGCCGAATACGACGTGCCGGCGCGGCTGATGAAATGCTGCGTCACGCTCGGCTTCGCCGCGCTCGACACCCGCGGCAATGCCCGCGAGACCGCGGTCTGGATGGCCGAGCACGACGTCCGCTCGATCCGCCTGGTCACCGCCGACTGGCACATGCGGCGTGCCGCGCGCGAGCTCGACGCGATCCTGCCCGAGGATACACCGGTATTGCGCGATGCCGTGCGCACCGAACCTTCGTTGTGGATCCTCCTTCTCGAATACCACAAGCTGATCGCGACCTGGCTCGCACGCGCCATTCCGGGCTGAGCGGCGATGAGCGTGCTGCGCAGCTTGCTGTTCTACGCGGTATTCTACACCGGGAGCGCGTACTACGTGCTGGCCTCGGTGCTGGCGGTCGCATTCGCCCCCCGACACGTGCGGCGGTTCCCCGATGCCTGGTCGCGGTTCCACCGCGCCTGCATGCGGGTGCTGCTCGGGATCACCGTGCGCGAAACCGGCACGCGGCCCGCAGGGGCGGCGCTCTATGCGATCAAGCACGAGAGTTTCTTCGAGGCGATCGATCTGCCCAACCTGCTCGATTACCCGGTCCCGTTCGGTAAGGAGGAACTCTACCGCATCCCCGGCTGGGGCCGCGCGGCAAGGGCCTATGGCTCGGTTACCGTGTACCGGCAGGAGGGGGCAAAGGCCTTGCGCTCGATGCTGGCCGAAGCGCGTCGGTTTATCGGGACCGGGCGCCCATTGGTCATCTTTCCCGAAGGCACTCGCGTCCCGCACGGGGCCCGGCCTCCGCTCCAGGCAGGCTTTGTGGGCCTGTACAAGCTGCTCGGCTTGCCGGTCGTGCCTGTCGCGGTAAACAGCGGCCCACTCTATCATCGCTGGTGGAAACGCGGCGGCACGATCACGTTGCACTTCGGCGAGCCGATCGAGCCTGGGCTGCCGAGGGAAGAGATCGAGGCGCGCGTTCACGCCGCGATCAATGCGCTGAATGCGCCCTAGTCGCCGTTGTGCTTGCGGCCGAAGTCGGGCCGCGCGTCGTCCTGGCCGAGCGCCACGATCGAGCGGCGGATCGAGCGGGTGCGAGCGAACAGGTCGAACATCGTCTCGCCGTCGCTCGCCCGAATCGCCTCGCGCATCATCGCGAGGTCGGTGAGGAACCGGTCGAGCATCTCGAGCACGGCGTCGCGGTTGTGCAGGAACACGTCGCGCCACATCGTCGGATCGCTCGCGGCGATGCGGGTGAAGTCGCGAAAGCCGCCGGCGGAGTACTTGATCACCTCGCCGCGCGTGACGTCCTCGAGGTCCGAGGCGGTGCCGACGATCGTATAGGCGATCAGGTGCGGGATATGGCTGGTGACCGCGAGCACGAGGTCGTGGTGCTTGGCGTCCATCGTGTCGACGGTGGCGCCGAGCCCTTCCCAGAACCGCACCAGCGCAGCGACCTTGGCCGGATCGGCGCCTTCGGGCGGCGTGATGATGCACCAGCGGTGATGGAACAGCGTGGCGAAACCGGCGTCGGGCCCGCTGTGCTCTGTGCCGGCGACCGGGTGCGCGGGGATGACCGTACGGCCAGGCAGGGCGGCCGCGAGGGCCTGCCCGGTGCCGAGCTTGGACGAGCCCACATCGCTGACGACGGCGTCAGCTTTGAGCGCCGGGGCGATAGCCCGCGCCGCCTCGCTCATCGCGCCGACAGGTACGCACAGGATCACCAGGTCGGCGTCCGCGGCCGCCGCTTCGGGAGAGTCGCAGATCTCGTCCGCCAGTTGCAGCTCGCGGGCACGATCGCGAACGGCGGGATCGCTGTCGTAGCCGCGGGTGGTGACGCCAGGAAGGTGCTCTCGTACCGCGAGCCCGATCGAGCCGCCGATCAGCCCCAGGCCAACGATCGCGACCTGCGCGAAGCTCATCCCGTCGTCTCCGCCATCTCGCGCAGCGCGGCTGCGACCTCGTCCATCTGATCGCGAGTACCAATGGTGATACGCAAGCCCCGCGGCAGGCCCTGGCCCGGGAGATGGCGTACCGCATAGCCGCGCTCGGCAAGGCCCGCGAGAGCATGCTCGGCCGTCAGCGCGCCATCGAACAACACGAGCACGAAGTTGGCTTCGCTCGGCAGCGGGCGCAGCCCGTGGTTGCCGAGCGCGCCGATCGCCTCGACGAAGCGAGTCCGTTCGACACGGTTGTGCTCGCGCGAGGCGCGCACGAAGTCCTGATCGGCGAGCGCGGCGACAGCGGCCGCCTGCCCGCTCGAGGTCACGTTGAAAGGCCCGCGGATACGGTTCAGCGCATCGATCAGGCCGGGCGCGCCGGTGCCCCAGCCGATCCGCTCGCCGGCGAGCCCGTAGATCTTGGAGAACGTGCGGGTAACCAGCACATTGGCATGCGCTGCGGCCAGCGCGAGCCCGCCGTCGCCGTTCGCGGGGTCGACATACTCGCCGTAGGCCTGATCGATGACGAGCAGCACGTCCGCCGGCAGACCGGCATGAAGCCGCGTCAGCTCGGCCTGGGGCAAGTAGCTCCCGGTGGGGTTGTTGGGGTTGGCGAGATAAATCACCCGAGTCCGCGTGGTCACGCAGCCGAGCAGCGCGTCCACGTCGGTGCCGTAGTCCGTGTCCGGGGCCACCACCACGGTCGCGCCGCAGCGCCGTGCGGCGATATCGTAGACCGCGAAACCGTAGCGGACATAGGCGACCTCGTCGCCGGGTCCGGCGAAGGCCTGCGCGGCGAGGTTGAGCAGCTCGTCCGAGCCCGTGCCGCAAACGATCCGGGCCGGATCTATGCCGTGCAGCGCGCCAAGCGCGGCGCGCAGTCCGGTCGATTCGGGATCGGGGTAACGCGAAGGTTCCGCAGCATCCGCTCGCGCGGCCAGCGCCTTCGGGCTGGTCCCCAGCGGGTTCTCATTGGCTGAGAGCTTGACCAGCTCGCGCCCGTCCATGGCTTTGCTCCGGCCAGGCACATAGGCGTGGATCGCCTCGATCCACGGCTTCATTGCCGGCTGCGCTGGGAGGCCCCTCTCGTTCACCGGCGCGCGCATAGCGGCAAGCCGCGGCAATTGACAGCCCGCTTGGCGTGCCACAAGTCCGCCGCAGCCATGGCCACTGTGCTCGCCTCGACGTCCTCCAGCCTTGTGCTGGCCCAACCGCTGCCGCTCGACAGCGGGCAGGCGCTCGCGGGCGTGACGCTCGCCTACGAGACTTACGGCGAGCTCGCGCCTGACAAGTCCAACGCCATTCTCGTGTTCCACGCTCTGACCGGCGATCAGCACGTTGCGTCCCCTCATCCGATCACCGGCAAGCCCGGCTGGTGGGACCGCATGATCGGCTCCGGTAAGCCGATCGACACGAACCGTTTCCATGTGATCTGCGCCAATGTGATCGGCGGCTGCATGGGCTCGACCGGACCGGCAAGCGCAGCGGCGGACGGTGTGCCTTACGGGATGCGCTTCCCGGTGATCACCATCCGCGACATGGTTCGCGCCCAAATCGCGCTGCTCGACGCGCTCGGGATCGGGAAGCTGCACGCCGTCGTCGGCGGGTCGATGGGCGGAATGCAGGCGCTGAGCTGCGCGGCGAACTTCCCGGACCGCGCCGAACGCGTGTTGCTGATCGCCACCAGCGCCCGCCATTCAGCGCAGAACATCGCCTTCCACGAGGTCGGCCGCCAGGCGATCATGGCCGATCCGAACTGGCATGGCGGCGACTACAACGGCCGCGGCAAGGGGCCGGAGAAAGGCCTCGCCGTCGCGCGCATGGCCGCGCACATCACCTATCTCAGCGAGGCGGGGCTGACCGACAAGTTCGGCCGCCGGCTGCAGGACCGCGACGCCAAGAGCTTCGGGTTCGATGCCGATTTCCAGGTCGAAAGCTATCTCCGCCATCAGGGGATCGCCTTCACCGATAGGTTCGACGCCAACTCGTACCTCTACATCACTCGGGCGATGGACTACTTCGACTTGGCCGAGGAGCACGGCGGGCGGCTCGCCGACGCTTTCGCCGGTACGAATGCCCGGTTTTGTGTCGTCAGCTTCGACACCGACTGGCTCTACCCGACCGCCGAATCGCGTGCGATCGTCCATGCGCTCAACGCCGCGGCGGCGCCGGTCAGCTTTGTCGAGCTGAAAGCCCCTTACGGGCACGACAGCTTCCTGCTCGAGGTCCCGGCGCTCGATCGGGTGGTGCGGGGATTCCTCGGATGAATGCGATCGAGCTCGACGACGACAAAGCCCGGCTCGACGTGGCGCAAGTCCATGCCTGGCTGGCCTCGAGCTACTGGTGCCCCGGCATCGAGCGCGGCGTGCTGGAGCGCGCCATCGCCGGATCGCATTGCCTCGGAGCATATCGGGACGGTCGACAGGTCGGCTTCGCGCGCGCAATCACCGACCACGCGACCTTTGCCTGGATCGCCGACGTGTGGGTCGACGAAGCCGAACGCGGCCAGGGCATCGGGCGGCGGATAGTCGGCTGGTTCCTCGACCATCCTGACTTTGCCGGCATCCGGCGCGTCGCCCTGACCACGGCCGACGCGCATGGCGTATACGCGGAGCTCGGCTTCACGCCGCCTTTGCGGCCGGAGCGATACATGGAGCGCCTTTCTCCCGCCGCCCTAAGCTTGCTGCAGGCGGCTTCGTGAACCTGCGTCCCGATCTCGCTGTGATCGCCCGTCACGTTGCGCCCGGCAGCCGCCTGCTCGACGTCGGCTGCGGCGACGGCGAGCTGATGGCGGTGCTGCGCGACGAGAAGCAAGTCGACGCACGTGGCATGGAGATCGACCCCGAGGCGGTCGAGAAGTGCGTCGCGCGCGGGCTTTCGGCGGTGCAGGGCGACGCCAACCGCGACCTCGCGGACTATCCCGACGACGCCTTCGACTATGCGGTGCTCAGCCAGACGCTTCAGACTGCCGAGCGGCCCGACCTGATGCTCGAGCAACTGCTCAGGATCGGCCGCAAGGCCTTCGTCAGCTTTCCCAATTTCGCGCACTGGAAAATGCGCGCCTCACTGCTGAGGAACGGCCGCATGCCGGTAACGCGTCACCTGCCGGTGAGCTGGTACGAGACGCAGAACATCCACCATGTGACGGTGACCGACTTTCTCGAGTTGCTCGCCGACAAGGGCGTCGCGATCGAGCGCAGCTGGTTCTTCAGCGGCGAAAAGGAGCTGAGCGCGTTCGGCGCCAACTGGCGCGCGGAGTACGCGGTCTATCTGCTGAGCCGATAGGGAAACACTCGATGGCGGCCGTCAAAATCGATCCCGCCCATGTTCGCGAGTTCGCCGACGCACGAGCGTTCGAGGACTGGCTGTCGGGCCACCACGACGAAGGGGACGAAATCTGGATCAAGATCCACAAGGTCGGCTCAGGGCTGCCGTCGATCACGCCGAAGGAGGCGATCGACGTCGCGCTGTGCTGGGGATGGATCGACGGCATCCGCAAATCACATGACGCAGCGAGCTATCTCCAGCGGTACACCCCGCGCCGGCCCAAGAGTATTTGGAGCAAGATCAACGTCGACAACGTCGCGCGCCTGATCGCGGAGGGACGGATGACCGAGCACGGGCTGCGCGAGGTCGAGGCGGCCAAGCGGGACGGGCGCTGGCAGCGCGCCTATGCGAGCTCGCGGGACATGGCGCTTCCCGACGATCTGGCGGCGGCGATCAAGGCCGATCCCGCGGCGAGCGCGATGTGCGGCAAGCTGACGGCGCAGAACCGCTATGCGCTGGCATTCCGGCTGCACAACCTGAAAACCGCCGCGGCGCGCGAGCGAAAGATCGGCGAGTTCGTGGCAATGCTGCGCGAAGGGAAGACGATCTACCCGCAACGCGATTGAGTACGGTTCGATTCGTCGATCGTGCGAGCAGAAAAAATGGGAGTTCACACGAAGACACAAAGGCACGAAGACGGGAGGGCCAGGGTGCGAGGACGGTCCTGGCCGGAGAGGGGGGATTTATGCGCTTGCGATGGCTCGTTCCGCTGCTGCTGGTCCTGTCAGCCCCGGGCGCGCACGCCCAGGAATCGCCCAATGCGACCGCCTGGTTCGCCGGCCCTTCGGGGCGGTCCACGATCCCGCTTCAACGCGCGTCCGACAGCAAGCTGTACCTGACGGTGATGGTGAACGGGGAGCCGCTCAGCCTGGCCATCGATACGGGGGCGACGACCGTCGTCCATGCCGACGTGATCCGCCGACTCGGATTGCCGCTCACCGACGCCGAGGACGATATGTTCGGCATCACCGGGGTCGCCGGTAAGCGGCAGCTGACCCGTCTCGACATGGTGGTCGGGAAGACCACGATCACCGGCTACCAGGTGAGCGCGGCCGACCTGACCGCAATTCGCGACTTGCAGGGGAGGCACGGCTTGCCGGTGATCGACGGGCTGATCGGCGCGGACCTCTTGGCGATACTGCGGGCGCGGATCGATTTCGACAGGCTCGTGCTGGAAGTGCGCCGGCCCGATCAGGAGACGCTGGATCGCCTCCACACGACGCCGCCGGCCGCCGAACCCGCCCCGACTCAGCGCGAGGGCCCCTCGGTGCCGGTTAGGGAAGGATTTGCGACAACTCCCGATGGTGTGCGCCTTTTCTACCGCGTTGTGGGCACCGGCGAGGAAACCGTGATTGCTCCCTTCGCGCTATATCACGGCACTGCGTTCGATCGCCTTGCCGAAGGGCGCCGTGTGGTCACGTATGATCCGCGCGGCAGGGGCCGCTCCCAGGCGGCTCCTCTTGATCGGGTGTCGCTCGATTACCTGCTGAGCGACCTTGATACGATCAGGCGCGAAGTTGGAGCCGAGAAGATCGCGATCATCGGATGGTCGGGCGCTGGAATGGAGGCGTTCGTTTATGCCCTGCGCCATCCCGAGCGGGTTACGCGGCTCGTCCAGCTCGCTCCAGTGGCTGCCCGGGCGCAACCCTACAGCGAGCAAATGGACGCAGACCGCCAGCGGCGAACCGATCAGGCCGTGCGCGCCGCCCTGCAGGAGAGGATCGCGGCGGGTGAATTCGCCGGCCGGCCGGCCGAGCAATGCCGGGCCGACAACGCGGTCTTCGTTCCGGCGCTTGTGGCCGATCCGGCCAGTGCCGCGCTTATCCCCGACGTATGCGCTTCCGAGAACGAGCAACCGCCTGCTCTCGGCGAGTATTTCGGCGCGCTCTGGCCGGCGATCAGCAGCTACGACTGGCGAGCTTCGCTGGCCGAGGTCACGGTGCCGCGGCTCGTCGTCTACCCTTCGGAGGACAACATCACTCGAGCGGGGGTGGAAGAGTGGGTGCGCGATCAGGCGAACGCCCGCATCCTTTACGTCGAGGATTCCGGCCATTTTCCGCAATACGAGCAGCCGGCGCGCACGATCGAGGCGATCGGCCAGTTCCTTGGCGGTTCATGGCCGGAACAGGCCGTCAGCCTTGCCGGCGATTGATCCTAGCCGCTGCCAGACCCGTCGTTCACGCGCAGGATGCTGTCGTCGCGGGCGAGGCACCACAGGCTTAGGCTCGCCTGCTCGGCGCGGGCGACGGCCATACTGGTCGGCAGGGACACGGTGACCAGGCGCGTGGCGCCCGCGCGGACGGCTTTTTCGACGATCTCGTAGGAGCAGCGCGCGGTCGAGAGGATAAAGCCTTCGGCCAGGTCCTGGCCAGCGGCGGCGAGCGCGCCGATCAGCTTGTCGAGCGCGTTGTGGCGGCCGACGTCCTCGCGAGCATGGAGGATCGCGCCTTCGGGCGTGGCGAAGGCGGCGGCGTGGGCGGCACCGGTCTGGCGGGTCAGCGGCTGATGCTCGCGCAAGGCGGCAAGCGCAGTGAAGATCGCGGCTTCGTCGAGCGGGGCGTGCGCCGCGACTTGAGGTAGCGGCTTGGCGACCGTGTCCAGGTTCTCGATCCCGCACAGCCCGCATGAGCTTTCGGCGACGCGCGCACGCACACGTTCGGTGAGCTGCTCGATGCCGAGGCCGGTCAGCTGGGCGCGGACGATCCAGCCCTTCTCGACTTCGGCGACGGCGAGATCGCTGAGATCGGCCGGTGACTTCGCCAGCCCCTCGGTCAGCGCGAAGCCGAGAGCGAAGTCTTCGAGATCCGCGGGCGTCGCCATCATCACCGCGTAGGCGAGGCCGTTGAACTCGAGCGCGATCGGGGCTTCCGGCACCCACTCACGCGTGACCGGGCGGCGGGTGCCGTCGCGGACGACCTCTACCGGCTCAGCCGGCGTCGGAATGGCCGATCTCGTGCGCCGTGTTGAACTCGGTGGCGCGGGTCTGCGATTCCGGGTGGGCGCCGCAGGCCAAGTGTTCGATCGCCTCGCGCGCGATCGGGGACAGTTCGATGAGGTCGTCAGCGAAGATCGCGCGTTTCATGCGCGGATCCCAGAACTTGTCGATGTGGTCGGCCGTGGCCAGCACCGCCTTGTCGTGGCCCATCGCCGCGAGGTTGCGCGCGATGTCGTTGGCCATGCGGCGCAAGGTATCGATGGTCGAGCTCACTCGGCGGGCTCCATCGCTGCTCCGCCGGCGATCCGGCGCGAGCGTTCGGAGAGCTCCTCGTATTCTTCCTGCCAGTCGCTCGGGCCGTTGCTGGGCATGACCTGCACCGCGGTGACCTTGTACTCGGGGCAGTTGGTTGCCCAGTCGGAGAAGTCGGTGGTGACCACGTTGGCCTGCGTCGAGGGGTGGTGGAACGTGGTGTAGACCACGCCCGGCGCGACGCGGTCGGTGACGAGCACGCGCAGCGTGGTCTCGCCGGTGCGGCTGGCGAGGCGGGCCCAGTCGCCGGTCTTGAGGCCGCGGTTCTCGGCGTCGGCGGGATGCATTTCGAGCAGGTCCTGCTCGTGCCACATCACGTTCGCCGTCCGCCGAGTCTGCGCCCCGACGTTGTACTGGCTGAGAATGCGGCCGGTGGTGAGCAGCAGCGGATAGCGCGGGCCGGTCCGCTCGTCGGTCGGCACGTATTCGGTTACCACGAACTTGCCCTTGCCGCTGGCGAAGCCTTCGACGTGCATGACCGGCGAGCCTTCTGGGTGCGCTTCGTTGACCGGCCACTGCACCGAGCCGACTTCGCCGAGCCGCTCCCAGCTCAGGCCGGCGAAGCTCGGGGTCAGGCGAGCGATCTCGTCGATGATCTCGCTCGGATGGGTGTAGCTCCAGTTTGCGCCGAGCGCGTTGGCGAGCAGCTGGGTGATCTGCCAGTCCTCGTGGCCGTTGGCCGGCTCCATCACTTTGCGGACCGGCTGAATCCGGCGCTCGGCGTTGGTAAAGGTGCCATTCTTCTCGAGGAAAGTGCTGCCCGGCAGGAACACGTGCGCGTAGTTCGCGGTCTCGTTCAGGAACAGGTCGTGGACGATCACGCAGTCCATCGCGGCGAGGCCCGCGCTGACGTGCTGGGTGTTGGGATCGGACTGGAGGATGTCCTCGCCCTGGATGTAGATCGCCTTGAAGGTGCCATCCACCGCGGCGTCGAGCATGTTGGGGATGCGCAGGCCGGGCTCGGAGTCGAGCGTGACGCCCCAGTCCTTCTCGAACAGCGCGCGCGTTTCGCCATCGGAGATGTGGCGGTAGCCTGACAGCTCATGCGGGAAGCTGCCCATGTCGCAGGCGCCCTGGACGTTGTTCTGGCCGCGCAGCGGGTTCACGCCGACGCCAGGCCGGCCGATGTTGCCGGTCGCCATCGCCAAGTTGGCGATTGCCATCACGGTTGAGCTGCCCTGGCTGTGCTCGGTCACGCCGAGGCCGTAGTAGATCGCGGCGTTGCCGCCGGTCGCGTAGAGCCGGGCGGCGGCGCGCAAGTCCGCAGCGGGAACGCCGGTGACCGGCTCGAGGAATTCGGGGCTGTGCCGCTCGTTGGAGACGAAGCGCGCCCAGTCCTGGTATTCGTCCCAATCGCAGCGCTCGCGGATGAATGGTTCGTTGGCGAGGCCTTCGGTGACGATCACGTGCGCGAGGCTGGTCATCACCGCGACATTGGTGCCCGGGCGCAGGGGCAAGTGGTGTGCGGCCTCGACGTGGGGGCTGCGCACTAGGTCGATGCGGCGCGGGTCGATCACGATCAGCTTGGCGCCCTGGCGCAGGCGGCGCTTCATCCGGCTGGCGAACACCGGGTGGGCGTCGGTCGGATTGGCGCCGATCACCAGCATGACGTCGGTGTCCATCACGCTATCGAAGTCCTGCGTGCCGGCGCTGGTGCCGAACGTGGTCTTGAGCCCGTAGCCGGTCGGCGAGTGGCAGACGCGGGCGCAAGTATCGACGTTGTTGGTGCCGAACGCGGCGCGGACCAGCTTCTGGGCCAGGAAGGTCTCCTCGTTGGTGCAGCGACTGGAGGTGATGCCGCCGAGCGCGCTCGGTCCGTGCTCCGCCTTGATCGCCCTGATCCTGTCGGCGGCATAGCCGATCGCCTCGTCCCAACTGACCTCGCGCCACGGCTGGTCGATCGAATCGCGGATCATCGGATTGAGGATGCGGTCCTTGTGGTTGGCGTAGCCGTACGCGAACCGGCCCTTGACGCAGGAGTGGCCGCGGTTGGCTTTGCCGTCCTTCCACGGCACCATGCGCACGAGCTGCTCGCCGCGCATCTCGGCGCGGAAAGTGCAGCCGACGCCGCAATAGGCGCACGTGGTGACGACTGCGCGCTCGGGCTTGCCGATCGCCTTGACGCTCTTTTCCTGCAGCGTCGCGGTCGGGCAGGCCTGCACGCAGGCGCCGCAGCTCACGCATTCGGAGCTGAGGAAGTTGTCGCCTTCCTGGCCCGCAGAGACCATCGAGGCGAAGCCGCGCCCGTCGATGGTGAGCGCGAAAGTCCCTTGCACCTCGTCGCAGGCGCGCACGCAGCGGCTGCAAACGATGCACTTCGACGGATCGAAGTCGAAGTAGGGGTTCGAGATATCGGTGGTCAGGCCGAGATGGTTCTCACCCGAATAGCCGTAGCGCACGTCGCGCAGGCCGACCGCGGCGGCTTGGTCCTGCAGCTCGCAGTCGTTGTTGGCGCTGCAAGTGAGGCAGTCGAGCGGGTGATCGGAGATGTAGAGCTCCATCACTCCGCGCCGCAGCTTCTCGAGCCGCGGGGTCTGGGTATGGACGTTCATGCCGTCCGCGACCGGAGTGGTGCAGCTCGCCGGAGTGCCGCGCGCGCCGTCGATCTCGACCAGGCACAGCCTGCACGAGCCGAACGCCTGCATGTTGTCGGTGGCGCAGAGCTTGGGGATCGAGCCGCCGATCTCGGCTGCCGCGCGCATCACGCTAGTGCCTGCGGGCACGGTGACTTCGCGGCCGTCGATGGTGAGCGTCACCATCTCGTCGGACTTCACGGCCGGAGTGCCGAAGTCCTCCTGGCGTTCAAATCCCATATTTCTTCTCCGCGGCGTTAAGGTCCGCCGGTGTGTTGATATTAGCAGGTTTGGCGTCGATTTTCACCGCTGTCGCGCCGGTCGCACTCGCGAACGCAAGCATCGAATGCTTTGCCTCTGACAGGAGGAGCGTTTCGATTGCGCCGACGGTTCCCGTCGGCCAGTAGCCGACGACCGGCTGGTCGGCGAGATAGGCGGGGCCGGGAGAAAGCAGCTCGAGCAGGTTGTCGGGCAGATCGAGCGAGTCGACACCGCAGGAAAGCACGCTTTCGTACCCCTCGTCGCGGGCGATCCGGAGCGCCGCCGCAATCCCGCCGAGGGGACCCATGTCCGGGTGCGGCCAGTCCGGAATGCAACGGTGGCCCGGGCCGCGCTCGCGCCCAGCCACGATCACCAGCTCGCAGAACCCCGACAGCGTATCGAACGCGCGCGCCAGCAGCGTGCGGCCGCCGAGCTCGGCCAGCGCTTTGTCGCTGCCGAAGCGCGTCGACTGTCCGCCGGCAAGGACGACGCCGAGGATCATGACCCCGCGCCCTTACGGGTTAGCTTTCTCCAACCCCGCTCATCCTGAGCTTGTCGAAGGATGCGAATACCGCGCCAGCGTCCTTCGACAGGCTCAGGACGAGCGGAGGTGGGGATGGAATCCATTACGCCTCGTTCCGGTCGAGAACCTTTTGAACTGCGCCTTCCTTGCCGGGCAGGAAGTCCTCGGGCCAGTTCTTCAGCGCGCTCATTACTGGGAAGGGGGTAAAACCCCCCAGGGCGCAGAGCGAGCCAAACTTCATCGTCTCGCACAAGTCGGCGAGCAGCGCGATCTCCTGCTCGGGCAGGCGGCCGGTCTTGGGCGCGTTGTGCATGACCGGCTGGGCCTCGACGGAGTCGGCGGGCCGACCGCCTGCACGGATGCGATCGATGATCTCGACTCCGCGTACCGCGCCGATCCGGCACGGGGTGCACTTGCCGCAGCTCTCGGCGGCGCAGAACTGCATTGCGAAGCGCGCCATGTGGCCCATGTCGGCGGTATCGTCGAACACCACGATGCCGCCGTGGCCGATCAGCGCGTCGGCTGCGGTGTATTCCTCGTAATCGAAGCGGATGTCGAACTGGTCGGGGTGGATGTACGCGCCGAGGGGGCCGCCGACTTGCACTGCCTTGACCGGCCGGCCGGACTCGGTGCCGCCGCCGATGTCATAGATGAGTTCGCGCAGGGTCACGCCGAACGCGGTCTCGTAAAGCCCGCCATGTCTGATGTTGCCGGCGAGCTGAATGGGCATCGTGCCCTTAGAACGCTCGACGCCCAGCGCGCCGTATTGCACCGAGCCGCCCTCGGCGAGGATGTGCGGCACCGCGGCCAGCGTCAGCACGTTGTTGACCACGGTCGGCTTGCCGAACAGGCCTTCGATCGCCGGCAGCGGCGGCTTCGCGCGGACCTCGCCGCGCTTGCCTTCGAGCGAGTTCAGCAGCGATGTCTCCTCGCCGCAGACGTAGGCCCCGGCGCCGACGCGAACCTCGCACTTGAAGGGATGGATCAGCGCGGCGCAGAGACTCAATGCTTCGTCGAGCTTGCGGATCGAATCCGGGTACTCGCTGCGGAGGTAGATGTAGCCCTGGCTGGCACCCACCGCTTCACCGGCAATCGCCATGCCTTCGATCAGCGCATAAGGATCACCTTCCATGATCATGCGGTCGGCGAAAGTGCCGCTGTCGCCTTCGTCGGCGTTGCAGACGATGTACTTTTGCGTGACCGGCGTGCTGGCGACGGTCTTCCATTTGATGCCAGCGGGAAAGCCCGCGCCGCCGCGGCCGCGCAGACCCGAGGCGATGACTTCCTCGACGATCTTCGTGCCGCCGATCTGGCGCGCGCGGCGCAGGCCGGCCCAGCCGCCGGTCGCCTCGTAGTCCTCGAGGCTGGTCGGGCGCGTCTTGCCGGCGCGGGTGAAGGTCAGGCGCTGCTGGCGAGCGATGAACGGGTGAGCCGCGATCGCGCCGATGCAGATATCGTCGGCCTGACCCTCGCAGATCTCGTCAACCCGCTCCCCGGTGGCCGGGCCCCAGCCGATCCCATTCACCTCGACCAGGGGCTCGAGCCAGTGCATGCCCCAGCTTGAGGTGCGCACAACCTCGTGGCCCTTCTTCTGGAAGGCTACCGCCAACTCGTCGGCGCCCAGTGCCCGCGCGAGCGCGTCGTCGGAGATGCGCACAATCATCGGGCGTTCTCGATTACTTGGGCGAGGCCTTTCGCGTCGAGCCGGGCATGGAGCCGGTCACCGACGCGGGCGCTCGGCCCGGCGCTGCACAGGCCGAGGCAATAGACGGTGGTCAGCTTGACCCGTTCTCCCGCGGCCTTCTCGGCGCCTGCCATCAGCGCTTCGACCCCGCGCGCCTGGCACGCCTCGGCGCGGCAGATCTGCACCTCCGGCCGCGGATCGGGCGCGGCGTGGAAGTCGTGGTAGAAGCTGACCACGCCGTGGACGTCGGCGCGCGACAGGTTGAGCGCCTTGGCGATCAGCGCCTCGCTTTCGCCGTCGACGCAGCCGAGCTCGGCCTGAACGTCGTGCAGGATCGGCAGCAGCGGGCCCTCGCGGCCTTCGTGAGCGGCGACGATCTCGGCGATCCGCCGTTCTTTGATACTCACGATTTCAGCCTTTCCGCATGCCATGCGACGTGCCCGGCCATGAAGGTCGAGACGAAGAAGTACGAGTGGTCGTACCCTTCCTGGAGCCTGATCGTGGCTGTCATATCCACCTTGCCGCATGCCTCTTCCAGCAAATGCGTCTTGAGCTGACTGTCGAGGAAATCGTCCGCGGTTCCCTGGTCGATCAGCAGCTCGGGAAGCCGGGCGCCGTCCTCGATCAGCGCGCAGGCATCGTACTCCCGCCAGGCGGCGCGGTCATCCCCGAGATAGCCACCGAGCGCCTTCTCGCCCCACGGACACTGCAGCGGGCTGACGATCGGCGCGAAGGCGCTGGTCGAGCGGAACCGGCCGGGGTTGCGCAGGCTGATCGTCAGCGCGCCATGGCCGCCCATCGAATGGCCGGTGATCCCCTGGCGATCCATGTCGACCGGGAATTCGGCCGCGATCAGCGCGGGCAGCTCCTGTTCGATGTAGCTGCGCATGCGGAAGTGCTTCGCCCAGGGCCCTTGCGTGGCGTCGACATAGAACCCGGCGCCTTGGCCGAAGTCGTAGGCTTCGTCGTTGGGTACATCGGCACCGCGCGGGCTGGTGTCGGGAGCGACGAAGACCACGCCGTGCTCCGCGCAGGCGCGGCGGTATTCGCCTTTTTCCATTACGTTGGCGTGCGTGCAGGTCAGGCCCGAGAGGTACCACAGCACCGGCAGCTTCGCGCCGGGCGCGTGCTCGGGGACGAAGACGGCAAACCTCATCTCCGTCCCGGTCGCCTCGGACTCGTGCCGATAAACACCTTGTGTGCCGCCGAAAGATTGGGCGGTCGAAACGGCTTCCATGATACCGGTCCCGCCTTGCCTCAATGGCGCATGTGGAAGGCGCAGATCTTGTTGCCGTCGGGATCGCGGAGATAGGCGCCGACCGAGTTGTTCGGCGCGCGCTCGCGCGGTCCGGGAGGGCCCTCGCAGATGCCGCCACTGGCGAGGCCGGCCTGGTGCCATTTGGCCACGCTCTCGTCGTCCTTGGCGGCAAGGCCCAGCGTGGCGCCGTTCGAAATCGTTGCCGGCTCTCCGTTGCGCGGTTTGCCGACCACCAGCGTTCCCGAAGGCCCCGAATAGACCAGGGCGCCGGCCTCGGGCGGGACGACATTGTGATAGCCGAGCTCGGCCATCGTCGCGTCGTAGAACTTGCGGCTTCGCTCGATGTCGTTCGAGCCGAGGAAGGCGTGGGTGAACATGGGTCTCTCTCCTGTGGTCAGGTCCTTAGACGCAAGAGAGCGATTCTTCAAATAGCCGAATGTTTCGCTCTTGTGAAAATTCTCCGTGTTGCCTCCGCTAGAGCACCCGTCGGGAGGCGGCCACGCGGCGCAAGCTCTGGCCCGTGTTCATCGGGTCGGAGCGCGCTCGTTCATTCGTCCGGCTCCGTCGCCAACGGCGCTTCGGGATCCGGAAAGTAGAGCGCGTTGCCATCCGGGTCGGCGACGATGAGCACCGGATAACCCCAGTGGCTCCGTGTGAAGACGACGTCGGCGGTTTCCAGGTCATCAGGAAGACGCGCAAAATCTTCTGCAGTCAGTTCGATGAACAACATCCCGGCGCCGTTCTTTGCCGGCCACTGGCTGCATACGATGATCTCGCTGCCGTCGCGATCGACCTGCGCGACCAGCTCGTGTCGCCATTTCTCGCGATACCCGAGCTTTCCGACGTAAAACTCGATCGACCGCGCGATGTCGGCCACGAACAGGACGGGTCTCGTGTACCACTGTCCCACGGGCTCAATACACCACCACGCTGCGGATGCTTTCGCCGGCGTGCATCAGGTCGAACCCCTTGTTGATCTCCTCGAGGCTGAGCACGTGGGTGATCATCGGGTCGATCGCGATCTTGCCGTCCATGTACCAGTCGACGATCTTGGGTACGTCCGTCCGCCCCTTGGCGCCGCCGAACGCGGTGCCGCGCCAGTTGCGCCCGGTGACCAGCTGGAACGGGCGCGTGGCGATCTCCTTGCCCGCTTCGGCGACGCCGATGATCACCGAGGTGCCCCAGCCGCGGTGGCAGGCCTCGAGCGCGGTGCGCATCACTTCGGTGTTGCCGGTGGCGTCGAAGGTGTAGTCGGCGCCGCCGTCGGTCAGCTCGACGATTTTGGCGACCGTCTCCTCGCGGCTCATGCCCTTGGTGTTGAGGAAGTGCGTCATGCCGAACTTGCGGCCCCACTCCTCGCGCGCCGGGTTGATGTCGACGCCGATGATCTTGTCGGCGCCGACCAGCTTGGCGCCCTGGATCACGTTGAGCCCGATGCCGCCGAGACCGAACACAACGACATTGCTGCCCGGCTCGACTTGAGCGGTCTTGACCACCGCGCCGACGCCGGTGGTGACCCCGCAGCCGATGTAGCAGCTGGTCT
>CBHCZH010000010.1:0-45933 GCA_965977975.1 uncultured bacterium | reverse complement strand
TGCCTCCGGCTCGGTCCCGCATGGTGGTTTCACGACAGTCCCGAAGGGATGCGCCGCTTCCGCCACATGACCACGGAGACCGCGGGCTTCTACAACACCGTCGGATTCAACGACGACACTCGCGCGTTCCTGTCGATCCCGGCGCGGCACGATGTCGCGCGACGGATCGACTGCGGGTTCCTGGCTGAGCTGGTGGCGGAACATCGGCTCGAACTGGACGAGGCGCACGAGCTGGCCCGGGTGCTGGCCTACGACCTGGTCAAGCAGGCGTATCGGCTGTGAGGCTCTCCGAGACAACTCGCGATCGCCTGCCGGCGAGCGTCGCGCGCTTCGGTTACGACCGAGGCGCCCAGAACATCGGCATCGTCCACTTCGGCATCGGCGCGTTCCATCGCGCGCATCAGGCCTGGTACTCCGATCTCGTCATGGACGCCGGCGAGAGCGATTGGGCAATCTGCGGCGTGTCGCTGCGGTCCGCGCAAGTGGCCGACCAGCTCAACCCACAGAACGGCCTCTACACGCTGACCGAGCGAGCGACGGCAAGCGCCACGCGGCTGATCGGATCGGTGCGCGAAGTGCTGGTCGGCGGGAATGACCGTGCAGCGATCGTTGCCCGCATTGCCGCGCCCGAATGCCGCATCGTCAGCTTCACGGTGACCGAGAAGGGCTATGCCCGCGCGGTCGACGGATCGCTCGATCTGACACTTGCCGAAGCGAGCTTCTACCCGCTGCTGAGCGAGGCGCTCGAGCGCCGCATGGCCGGCCGGCTGCCGGGCCTCACACTGCTGTCGTGCGACAACTTGCCCGACAACGGCCGCACGCTGGCGCGATTGCTCGGCGAATGGATCAAGGCCCGCGCACCCGGCCTTGCCGACTGGATTGAGCGCGAATGCACTTGCCCGAGCACCATGATCGATCGGATCGTGCCGGCGACGACCGCGATGGACCTCGACACGCTCGAAACCCGGCTCGGCCTGCGCGACGACGGCGCGGTGTTCACCGAGCCCTTCAGCCAGTGGGTGATCGAAGACCGCTTTGCCGGCCCGCGTCCTAGTTGGGACAAGGTGGGCGCACAGCTGGTGCGCGACGTCGCCCCTTACGAGACCGCCAAGCTGAGAATGCTCAACGGCGCACATTCGGCGCTCGCCTATTGCGGGCTAGAGCGCGGGCATGAATTCGTCCACCAAGCGGTCGCCGACCCGGTGCTGCACGCGCTGGTCGATCGGCTGATGCACAAGGAAGCCGCGACCAGCTTCGTCGCTGCGCCCGGACAGGATCTCGCCGGCTATGCCGAAGCGCTGCTCGACCGTTTCGCGAACCCGGCGCTCAACCATCGGTTGATGCAGATCGCCATGGACGGCAGCCAGAAGATCCCGCAGCGCTGGCTCGAGACTCTGGCCTACCACCAGCAGCGCGGAACGCGGTGCCCGGCGATCCTGGAAGCCGTGGCGGCATGGCTGCGCCACGTGCGCGGCGACCGGCGCGAGGTCGACGATCCGATGGCCGGACAGCTTGCCGCATTGTGGGCCGAGGCCGGAGCAAGTGGCATCGCCGCCGCGCTGTTCGGGCCGCAAGGGCTGTTCGCCCATCTCTGGCAGGCCGACGACTCTACGCTTGCCGAACTGACCGCGAAGCTCGTTTAAGCTCCTGTCGCGGCGTCGAGAGATGCCGGCCCATTTACAATCCGAGTTCCTTCAGGATGACTTCGCGCAGCCGCTGCGCCTCTGGGTTCGAGAGCTTGCGCGGATGCGGCAGGTCGACATGGAAGGTCGCCTGAATCGTCGTCGGACGCGCCGACAGCACCAGGATGCGATCCGCCAGATAGATCGCTTCTTCGACGTCGTGGGTGATCAGCAGCACCGTGTGCCGCTCTTCGTCGAGAATGCGGCGCAGCTCGACCTGCATCCTGAGGCTCATCAGCGCGTCGAGCGCGGAGAACGGCTCGTCCATGTAGAGGATGTCGGGCTTAACGACGAGCGCGCGCGCGATCTCGACGCGCTTCAGCATCCCGCCCGATAGCTCGTGCGGATAGGCTTTCTCGAACCCGGCCAGACCGACCATCTCGATATAGCGGTGCGCGCGCTCCATCCGTTCGCGCTCGCTGGCGCCGGTAAGCCCGAACACGACATTGTCCTGCACGGTCAGCCACGGGAACACCGAGCCGTGCTGCGAGATCATGATGCCGTTGCGGCTGGGACCCGTCACTCGGGCGCCATCTATCGCGATGCGCCCCGCGTCCGGCCGTTCGAACCCCGCAATGAGATTGAGGAGCGTCGACTTGCCGCAGCCCGAAGGGCCGACGATGGCGACGAACTCGCCGTCGGCGACGTCGAAGCTGACTCCGTCGACGACCTTGAGGTCGCCGAAGCCCTTGCCGAGGTTTTCGACGACGATCTGCTTATCTGACATAGCGCCACTTCACCATGTCGAGCTGCTCAAGCAGGCGAGTGAGGCCGTCGAGCAACAGCCCGATGACGCCGATAATGATCATGCTGGCGATCACCAGGTCGTAGCGGTTGCCGGCATTGCGCGAATCCATGATCAGATAGCCGAGCCCGGTATTGAGCGCGATCATCTCGGCCGCGACCACGACCAGCCAGGCGACGCCGAGCCCGATGCGCATGCCGACGATGATCTCCGGCAACACAGCGGGGAGCACTACCTTGCGGAAAAGGACCCATCGCGAAACGCCGAAATTGGCCGCGGCGCGCAGGTAGCGCCGGTCGATGGTGCGCACACCGACCGTTGTCTGCACCATCATCGGAAACACCGAAGAGATGAAGATCAGGAAGATCGGAGAGAAATCCCCGACGCCGAACCACAGGATCGCGACGGGGATCCAGGCGATCGGCGAAATCGGTCGCAGCATTTGGAACAGGGGGTTCAGGGTGTAGAACGCACCCGAGACCCAGCCCATCCAGAGGCCGAGCGGGACGGCCACCAGGAAGGCGAGGCCGAAGCCGATCTCGACGCGGAACAGGGACGATTCGATGTGTTCCCACAAGGTTCCGTCCTGCGCCAGCACCCAGGCCCCGCTCGCGACTTGGCCCGGCGTCGGGAAGATCGCGCTGTCGCTCCTCGCGACCACGATCCACCAGACCGCGATCAGGGCCGCGATCAGCAGCACCGGAGGCGCAACCCTTGCCAGCTTTTCCGCAATCGTCCGCAACGTTTCCCCCTCGAGACCGACCGGTCTTGCGGCATCACAACGGGATTTCACAACCTCGAAACCCGCCCCGCCGGGCCCAGAAGAATACTATTTGGCCCGTGGGCCGGATAATGTTGCGCCGGAGCAACAAGGTAGCAACGTACCTACATTCTCTGCAGCCTGCGCAGGCCGTTACCGCGCTTCCGCGAGCTGGCGCCAGCGCCAGCGAAGCCGTTCCCAACCCGGCGCGGGACGCGGCTCGACGATCACGTTGAGTTGGCCATCGGCATGCGCGGTGCACAGGAAGCTATAAGTCGCCGCCTGCGCGAACGGCAGGCGAAAGGTCTGGCCGGGCATGATCAGCGTCGGGCCGAACACGTGCGGCGCGCTGTCGGCGTTGCGCAGCGCCAGCGTGTCGCGGGCTGCGAGCCGTATGGTCTGCGGCAGGATCTCTAGGTCGCGCTCGCCCGCCAGTCGGCGCGCTGAGGTACCCGCCGGAATCTCGAACAGTGCCTCGCGCGGTGCCTGCGGAACCGGCGCCAGCGCGGCCCATCCCAGGCCGCCGAGCAGGAGCGCAACCAGCACGGTCGGGGCGAGCTTGCGCACCTCAGCCTTCCAGCAGCAGCGCGACATCGTGCGCAAAATCGGCAGCCTCGTGCCCAAACGGCATCATCGCCCGCAGCCGGCCGGCCGGATCGATCAGGAAGATCGAGGACGTGTGCGCCATCGCGTAGTCGGGCCCGTCTCCCTCGCGCTCGGCGGTGACGCCGTAGGCCTCGCGCACCTTCGCCAGCGTGTCCGGATCACCCGTCGCCCCGATGAAGCTTGGGTCGAACGCCGCGAGGTATTCGCTCATCTGCACCGGGGTGTCACGCTCGGGATCGACGGTGACGAAGATCACCTGCACCTGGTCGGCGGCCGCTCCCAGTTCGCTCCGCGCCCTGGCCAGCGTTCCCAACGTAGTCGGGCAAACAGCCGCGCAATGGGTGAAGCCGAACGTCAGCAGAACGACCTTGCCGCGATGGTCGGCCAGCGCGACCTCGGACCCGTCGGCGCCAAGCAAGGCGAAGTCGGGAGCGACGCGCGGGGGATCGTATACGCCCGCCCGCGCTGTCTCGGGTGCAACCGGCTCTGCGGCCGGCTCGCGCACGCGCATCAGCAAGGCAGCGCCGGCAAGCACCACCGCCAGCGCAAGCGCAGCCAACAGCAGCCCGCGCCCGCTCACAGCGCGATCGACGCCGGCCGGGCCGCGCGTGCGAAGCTCTCGTCGACGTACTTCGCATAGTCGACTGGCCGCTTGAGCGCACCGGCCGCGACGGCCTGCTCCATCAGCTCGTCGAATTCGCGCGGGACCATCCGGAGGTCGCCGTAGGTCACCCGGTCCTCCGGATTATCCATCACGAAGCGCAGGATTTCGGGGTCCTGGTTGAAGAAGCGGGGCCGCGCGGCGATCTCGACCGCCCGGGCGCGGTTTTCGTGCCGTGCATCGAGCCAGCGGCCCGCCGACAGCACGTAATTGACCATGTTCTGGACCAGCGGACGATTCTTCGCGATCAGCTCTTCGCGCACCGTCAGAACGCAGCACATGTAGCGCGGCCATTCGTCGCGCGTCATCCGCAACACCCGCGCATAGCCGCCTTTCTGCGCCGCCGCGCCGAACGGCTCGCCGGTGCAGTACGCGTCGATCCCTTTGACGTAGAGCGCCGCCGGCATATCCGCCGGCGCCATCTCGATCACCTCGACATCGTCTACCGTCATATCCTCGAGTGCGAGCATCTTGCGCAGGAACAGGAAATCGACCGCGAAGCGGCTCGGGATCGCGATGCGCTTGCCGACGAGGTCGCGGAACTGGTGGTAGGGCGAATCCGCGTGGACCATGATCACCGCACCCGAGCGATGGCCGATCGAGACGATCTTCACCGGGATGTCCTGGTCGGCGAGGTCCATCACCATCGGCGCGAGCATGTAGGCGGCCTTCAAATCGCCCGACATCAGCGATTCCTTAAGCTCGGGCCAGCCGGTGTAGCGGCTGTAACCAAAGGCGAGCTGCGCCGCATCGCGCGTGCCGAACGGATTGGCGGCCTCGTTGGCGGCGCAGGCGATCGGCAGCGTCAGGTTGCAGGTTACCGCCAGGCCCCCGACCGTTACCGGTTCGGCCACGTCGTCCGGCGCCAGCAACCGGCGCGCGGGTAGCGCCACGGCGGCGAGCCCGCCGGCGGCCAACCCGCCGCGCAGGAGAAGGCGCCGACGATCCAGCTTGCCGCCAAGGCCAGGCCCGGATCGAGGAGAAGAATTGTCTGCCATGATTGAGCGCTACTCGTCGGCTCTCTCATCCACAAGCGCGCCGGTCCCTGTGGACGATCGAGTTCCCTTGCATGTCCGATGTGCATACGGTCTCACGAGATTGCACGCGAGGAGGACTAACGTGAGACGACAGGCATTGGCGCTGGTGCTGCTGTTACCCCTCACGGCCTGCCAGCCACCAGCCGAAATCGAGGTGGAAAATGCCTGGACGCGCGACACGGTGGGCCGCACGGCGAATGCCGCGGTGTTCATGACGATCACCTCCCACACCTCAGACCGGCTCGTCGGCGCCGCGGCGTCCGTCGCCAGCAAGACCGACCTCATGACCATGGGCATGGACAGCGGCGCGATGGCTATGGCCTACGTCGATGCCATCGACATCCACCCCAACGCGCCGGTCAGGCTCGACCCCAGCGGGCTGCACATTTGGCTGGAAGGTCTGAACGAGCCGCTCCAGGCGGGACAAACCTTCCCGCTCGTTCTCGAATTTGAGAAGGCCGGCGAACAGCAGGTCGATGTGACAGTGATCGCCCCCGCTGCCGCGCCTCCGGACTAATTTGGCTGGCCCGCCGCCGTTACTCCGGACCGAGGTTGATGACGAATATCGGCCCGAAGTCCACCGTCTGCTGCGCGCTCGCGAGGTGGATGGTGGCGTTGAGCGTGCCGGCTGCATAGTCCTTGCCGGCCTTGCCCCTGATCTCATGCAGCTTCCATTCGGGCCCTATCTCGACCGGGCCGCCGAACAGCCAGTCCCAGGGAGCAGTCGACTGCTGGACCGCGTTGGAGGGCAGCGTAGCGGTGGTCGCACCGTCCTCGCCCTCCTCGAGCCGCGCCCAGAACGCGAACAGCAGCTGGTCGCCGGCTTTCACCGGTTGGACTAGCGCGGTCTGCACGGACACGTCCCACGGATTCTTCCCTTTGCGGCGCACCGGCACGCGCAGCGCCTTGCCGCCCTGCACCGCCGGATCGTCGAGCAGCCGCGGCCGGGCGCCGTTGACTGACGGTGCCGCGGGATCGTTGATGATGACGAGGTCGTCCTGCGCAGCCGCCGGCGAGATCGGCGGGGCGGCCAGTGCAAGAGCCAAAACAGATGCCCAGTGCTTCATGATCCTTACTCCCCCAAGCGGGAGTAGATCACTAAGCGGTAGCGCTATCAATACCCACTAACGTGGCCATCGAGAGATGGCTGGATTCATGGCCTTACCGCCACCGGCGCCGAATCGCAGAGCGATCAGCAATCACCTCGTGGGCGCAATTGTGGCCTGGCGCACCGGTCACCCCTCCACCAGGGTGCGTGCCCGCGCCGCACATGTAGAGACCCGCAAGCGGACCGCGGTAGCTGCCGTGGCCGAGCATGGGCCGTGCCGACCAGAGCTGGTCGAGCGACATGTGGCCGTGCATGATGTCGCCGCCGGCGAGACCGAACTTGCGCTCGAGACCCTTCGGACTGAGCACCTGGCGCCCGAGGATCGAGGCGCGGAAGCCGGGCGCGCAGGCCTCGACCGTGCCGATGATCGTGGCGGCCGCCTTGTCTTGCTCGTCATCCCAGTCGCGGCCGTCCGGCAGCTCGGGAGAGAATTGCTGGCAGAAGAGGCTGGCGACGTGCTGGCCCGGCGGGGCCAGGCTGTCGTCCACCGTCGAGGGAATCAGCATCTCAACGATAGGCTGCTTCGACCAGCCATCGCGCTTCGCGTCGAGGAAGGCGCGGTCCATGTAATCAAGCGTCGGGGCGATGATGATGCCGGACTGGTGGTGCTCGCCCGGTTCGGGAAGGCAAGTGAAGCGCGGCAGCTCCGACAGAGCGACATTCATGCGAAAAGTGCCGGACCCGACCTTGTAGCCCTTGATCCGGCGGCGGAACTCTTGCGGGAAGTCGCCATCGGCGAACATTCGTTCGTAGAGGATCTTCGGGCCGACATTGGCGATCACCCGCGGCGCGATTAGCTCCTCGCCGCTTTCCAGCTTCACACCGGTCACGCGGTCTCCATCGACCAGCACCCGCGTGACCGGACTCTCGAGGCTGATCTCGACACCCAGGTCGCAGCAGACCTTCGCCATGATCTGGGTGATCGCGCCCATCCCGCCGACCGAATGGCCCCAGGCTCCCTTCTTGCCGTTCACCTCGCCGAACACGTGGTGAAGGAGAACGTAGGCCGAACCCGGCGTATCGGGCGACGCGTAGTTGCCGACCACTGCGTCGAAGCCGAAGGCGGCCTTGACGGCCTCGCTCTCGAACCAGGAATCGAGGAAGCTGCGCGCTGACTTGGTGAACAGGTCGAGCACGTCGCGCTTCTGCGGCAGCGAAAGCTTCGCCAGGCCTCGACCCTGCAGCGCGCCGTCGACCAGCGTGCGCCAGCCCTCTCCGACGTTAGGCGGTGCCTTGAGTGCAAGTCCGCGCAGCACTTCGGCGACCGTTTCGAGCGCTTCGTAGTACTCCGGCAGAACCACGGCATCGCGGGCGGAGAACTTGCGGAACTCGGCTTGCGTCCTTTCGATTCCACCGCCGAGCTTGAGGTAGCGGCCGTCCTCCTGCGGCAGGAAGTTGGAGATCGGGCGCTCGATGACGCGGTAGCCGTGATCGGCGAGCCGCATATCGCGGATTACCTTCGGTTGGAGCAGGCTGACGGTGTAGCTCGCGACCGAGTTGCGGAAGCCGGGGTGGAATTCCTCGGTCACTGCGGCGCCCCCGACCACGTCGCGCCGCTCCAGGATGCGCACCTTGAGGCCGGCGTGGGCGAGATAGAACGCGCAGACGAGCCCGTTGTGGCCGGCGCCGATGATCAGGGCGTCGTATTTCATTCGCCCTTCCCGCTTGCGGGAGGGGAATTCGCGGCTCCATCCCACTGCCGGCCGCTGCTCGAGCCGTGCCTCGGGAATCAGCCCGCGCATCCGCTGGCAGAAGTGGCGCAGACAGACTTCTTTCTCCGAGAGCGGTCCGACCGAGAAGCTGCGCGACGCCATGCCTTGCTGCACTCGCTCGATGAGGGCGGTGTCCTCGGCGTTGACGCGGCGGTTGATGCGCCAGTTGAGATAGCGCGCGGCATGCATTTCGCGGCGGTCGTCCGGGATGACGTAGCTGATCTCGCGTATCAGGCTCTCCGTCGGCGAGATCGGCAGCCATTGCATGAAATCGATCTGGTCCGGATAGATGTCGAAGGCGACGTTGGGCCAGAGCTTGAAGTAGAGCCAGCCGCGCTGGCGATCGTCGGGCAAATGCTCGACCCGAGGCAGGAGCTGTTGATAGGCGCGCTCGGACCAGTTGACCGATGGCCGATCCTGCATCTCGCCCCACATCCGGTCGACATGCTCCGCCGCCTCGACCCCGTAGCTCTTGCCGAACAGGCGGGTCAGGCCCGGATGGGCGACCGGGATGTGCAGGCCGTCGGAGTAGTTGTCGCCGATATTCTTCCAGTTCACCTGACGGGGGCGCAGGGTCACGCGGCCGAACGCTTTCAGGTCCTCGAAGCGGTAGGGCGCGATCATCGCTTCATAGGGCGCCATCATCGCCGCGACAGTGGGACCGTCGCCCGCGAGCCGGACAAACGCGAAGCCGCGCCAGATCTCGAGGTCGACGGGCGCCAGGCCATGGCGTCCCTTGTCGAGCCCGGGATAGCTGCCGCTGTCCGGCACGCCCGTCAGCTTGCCCTCGAGGTCGTAAGTCCAGGCGTGGTAGGGGCAGACGAACTTGCGCGCGCCGCCGCTGCTGCCGTCGACGAGCCGCGAGCCGCGGTGGCGGCACACGTTGGTGAAGGCGCGCAACCGGCGATCGGTACCGCGCACGACGATCACGCTTTCGCCGATGTAGTCGAGCGCATGCCAGTCGCCGGGATTCGGCACGTCGCTCTCGTGGCAAACGACTTGCCAGCTCGAGGCGAAGACGCGCTCTTTCTCGAGCTCCAGGAACTCCGGATCGCTGTAGGTCCAGGCGGGAAGGGAACAACCGTCGAGCGGATCGGCGTTTGCGAGCGATGCGGCTTGGACAAGCATATTATACGAACGTATAACAGCGCCATGGTCAATCGGCAACGACCCGACGAACGGCGCCAGGCGCTGATCGAGGCGACCGCGCGGTGCCTCGCGGCGCGCGGCGCGGCGGGAGTCTCGGTGCGCGCGATTTGCGCCGAGGCCGGGGTCTCGCCCGGATTGCTGCGACACTATTTCCCTGGCGTCTCCGAGGCGGTCGCCGAGACCTATCGCTGGACAGGCGCGCGCGTCGCACTGGCACTCGACGAAGCGGTGGCCGTCGCTGGCTCCGAACCGCGCGCGCGGCTCATTGCCTATCTCACCGCTAGCTTCCGCCCGCCGATCGCCGATCCCGCGCTGCTGGCCACCTGGCTCGCGTTCTGGAGCCTTACCCGCAGCGACCCGGCGATCGCCGTGGTCCATGCGGAGATTTACGCGGATTTCCGCACCGGAATCGAGCGGCTGATCGCCGAAGCCCGCCCCGAGCTGCGCGATCCCCGCCTCGCCGCCGTCGCCCTGACCGCGCTGATCGACGGATTATGGCTAGAGCTGAGCCTGGGCGCCGCGCCCTTCACCGCCGACGAAGCGGCCGAACTCGCCGAAATGTGGTTAGATCGCCTGCTCGGCTAGAGCGCTATCGTCTTTGATTGCATCAAAGCCGGCGCTCTAGATTGTTGATCTGCCGCGATTTCCGAGTCGCCGGACGATTCCGTCCGGCTTGAAATCGCTCTAGGCGCTCGCGCCGGGCCCACCAGTAAAGCGGCAGGCCCGCGACCATCAGCAGGAGGCTCAGCCCGCTCGCGGCCACACCTGCGCCCCACAGAGTCCACAGCGCATAGGCCGCGCCGACGAGCGCCCACGGCACCGCCACCTTCAGTCGCACTGCCGCCACCGCGCAGGCGAGGTAGAGCCACAACGAGGCCGAGGTCGATAGCAGCAACAGGAATTCGAAAAGTCCCTGCATCGTCCGGCTGGCGTTCATCAGCGCAAAGACGCTGGCGATGGCGGACCCGATGATCAGCGCCCTGACCGGAGTGCCGCGCGCATCAGTCACCGCAAGCCAGGCCGGCAGCATGGCGCGCTCGGCCATGCTGCGCGTGAGTTCGCCCTGCATCAGGATCCAGCCGTTGAGCGCGCCCAGGCAGCTGATCACCGCGAAGATGGCGACCAGCGCCGCCGGCCCCGCGCTCCAGTAGCGAGCGACGAACGTCGCGAACGGGGCTGGCGAGGCGCTCGCCACCGCTTGTGGCAGCATCAGCGCAATCGCCGAGCAGACCGTGAGGTAGAGCAGGCCGGCGAGCGCCGTGCCCCACATCGTGGCGCGCGGCACGTTGACCGCCGGATCGCGTACCCGTGCGGCAGCCAGGCTGGCGCATTCGAAGCCGAGAAGCGCCCACAGTGTAAGCGCCGCAGCGCCGTTGAGTTCGGTAAGCGAAACGGCCGTGGGCTCGAACGGCGCGACCTCGCCTGTGCCTGTCAGTAAGGCTCCCGCCGCCAGCACGACCACCACCAGCAACGGTACGACCTTGAGCAGCAAAGTGCCGATCTGCACCTGGCCCGCCGCCTTGACCCCGCGCGCGTTGACCAGGGTCAGCATCCACAACAGCCCGACCGCGACAAGCGCCGGCAGGAGCGCGCGCGCCGAAATCGCAGGGACCAACGAAGAGAGATAGCTGACCGCCGCCACCGCTATCGTCACCACCGCAGTCCATACGGAGACGAGGTAGATCCAGCTGATCAGGAACGCCGGCACCTGGCCGAACGCGCGGCGAACGAAGCCGATCGCGCCCTCCGCTTCGGGTAGCGCCCGGGTCAGCCGCGCGAGCACCAAGGCGAGCACCAGCGCCCCGCCGATCGTGACGATCCATCCGCCGACGGCGTTCCAGCCGAACGGCGCGAGGCTGGCGGGCAGCAGAAACACCCCGGAGCCGATCATGTTGCCCATGACCAGCGCGATGGCAGCCAGGAGGCCCAGCTGGCGGCCCGGCTCCGCCAGCCTTTGGTTCGCCGCTACCGGATCAGAAATCGAACCCGACCTTGAGGCCCACCGTGCGCGGCTTGATCACGTAGTCATAGAACACACCGCCGGTGTTGCTGATGCCGTCAGGATCCCCGCAAGTAGTCTCGACGCACTGCACGCTGCTGAAGAACTTGCCGCGACTATCGAACAGGTTGGTGACGAACAGCTCGACCCGGTACCGGTCGCTCTTCGCACCGACGCTGAAGTCGGCTGTGGTGTAGGCCGGAAACTCGCCCTTGATCGCGTTCTGAAGGATGCGCAAATCGCTGCGCCGTCGGCCGACGTGCGACACCGCGCCCTGCACATGCCCGTCCCACATTCCCGAGAGCGGGAATTCGTAGCGCGCGATCGCGTTGCCCTTGAACTTCGCCGTCAGCGGCAGGCGCGTGCCGGCCGGTGCGAGCACCGCGTTCGGCTCGGGATCGAGGTTATCGTCCGTCAGGCTGTCGGGTCCGGCGAGCGTGCAGTCGAACGGATCGGCCGCAATCGCGAGACGGCAGAAGTCGCGCCTGATCTCGGCGTCGTTGTAGCTGCCATTGAGGTTTATCGAGAAGCCGCCCGCCGAATAGCCGAAATCGAGCTCGATGCCGCGAATGCGGGCGATGCCGGCGTTGCGGATCTCGGTCAGCCCGTTGGCGCCCAGGAACGACAGCTGAATGCCGTTCCAGTCCTGCTGGTAGATCGAGCCGTTGAAGCGGATCGGACCGAAGTTGGTCTTCCAGCCGAGCTCGTAATTGTCGAGTTCGTCGGGACTGTAGGGATCGAGCGTGCCGCGACGGTTGATGCCGCCCGGCCGGAAGCCGCGCGACCAGGTGGCGTAGACCATCGCGTCGGGGCTGATCTCGTACGTCAGGTTGAGCTTGTGAATGAAGTCGGTGTCCGAAGTGACCTTGTCGAGGTTGGTGCACGGCGACCCCTCGACGATCGGCGGACGGACCGGTCCGTCAAGGATGCCGCAGCCGGCCACGCCGGTTCCGTCCCTGACGATCACTCCCGGCGTGCCGAGCGGATCCTCGCGGTCACCGGAGTAGCCCTCGGCAAAGCCGAAGAAGCCGACCAGCGAATTCTTGTAGTGGTACACGCGGACGCCGCCGGTGGCGGTCAGCCGGTCGGTGATGTCGAAGCTCAGCTCACCGAAAGCGGCATAGTCCCGGTCGACGCGGCGCTGCTTGGTCAGCCAGATGTTGCTCTCGGTGCCGGGGACCGTGAAGTCGTCGGTAAGGTTGTCGATGATGTAGTTCTGCTCGATGAGGTGCGACTGGCGCTGCGCGAACAATCCGGCGATCACCCGCAGCCGGTTCTCCGCCGGCGAACTGACCCGAATCTCGCCGAACCAGCGGCGATATTTGTCCTCACCCTCGATGTACTGGTTGGGATTAACCAGGGTACCGCTGTTGTCGTACCAGTAGGCGCCGTAGCCGTAGAGCGCATCGTAGAAATAGGCGTAGTCCGAATAGTCCTGGACGACCTCGTCGTGCCGCCACAGATGGCCGCCGGCCGCAACCAGGTCCCAGTTCCCGAGCTTGCCTTCGATCGTCAGCGCGGCCTGGATCCATTCGTCGTTGCTGAACTCTGGGTTGTACTGAACGACCTGGAGATCGTCGTTGACGGCCGTGCTGCGTTCCTGCGCGAAGATGCCGTTGGCCTCGGTGCGCTGCCCCATCACGGTCGGGCGGATCGTCCAGTTCTCGTCGAGGTCGATACCCAGCGCTACGCGCGCACCGTAGGTGTCGACGTCGTTGTAATCCTCCTCGACGAACGGGGCATTGGAGTGAACGATGCCGGAGCTCGGATATGTCCGCGAGCCCGGGATGTTGTCGATGTAGCCACCATCATGGCGGTACCAGCCGACCATGCGAAGCGCGGCATTCTGACTGAGCGCCAGGTTGACGAAACCTTCGCCGACATAGCCCAGATCTCCGTGAGCGACGGAGTTGAGCTCGAGATCGGCCGCGCCATATGTTTCGCCCGGGTCGGGGGGGTTGGTGATCAGCTTGACAGTCCCGGACATCGAGCTGGCGCCGTAGAGCGTGCCCTGCGGGCCCGCGAGCGCCTCGATCCGGGCGAGGTCATAGGCATGGATATCGAGCGCGCCCTGGATCGTGGTGACCGGCATCTCGTCGAGATAAGTGCCGACCGTCGGCAGCGACGAGGAGTGGTTGGCGTTCTCGCCGGAGGCGACGCCGCGGAAATAGATCTGTGAGAACCCCGGGCCCGACGACTGGATCGATACCGACGGCAGGAACTTCACCACGTCGCGCATCTCGTTGACCTGCAGCTCGTCGAGCTGCTCGGTCCCGAGCGCGGTGATCGCGAGCGGCACGTCCTGGAGGTTCTGCTCGCGCTTGAGCGCGGTGACGTAAATGACGGTTTCGTCCTCGCTCTCCGCTTCCGGTGCATCTTGCGCGGCAGCCGGACTGACGGCGACCAGCGAGGTACTGGCGAGCAGACAGATTGCGAAGCGGCTGGCGATGGTCGGCTTGGGAATTGACATGGTTCCTCCCCTGCGGGTCCCGGGGGAGGCAATGCGCCACAAGTCGCAGAATCTGCCAAGGGGGGTGCGAGCCGCCGGCTACTTATTCGAGTGTCAGTATGGCTTTTGAGTCACATGGGGTTCCTCCCCCGCCGGGGGGAAGAACTACCGCTCGGCATAAGTCTCAGGCAGGTCGCCGAGCGCGTCCTTCAACGGGTTGAGCCAGGGCTCGAACGCAACCCATTGCCCCACCCCGTCGCGGTTGATCGGCCGGCGTACCTGCTCGCTCGAAGCGGTGCGCACCGCGCGATCGCTGCGGTGGAACTCGAGGCAGGCGTCCTCGAACGGCAGCCCGAGGAAATCGAGGAGCGCGCGCACTTCGCCTTCGGGATCCTCGAGCAGCCGCTCGTGGATCACGCGGTGCACCGCGCCCGGCATGACCCGATCGTAATGCGCCATCGCCCGCACGTAGTCGACGTAATAGCGACCGATGTGCTCAAGATCGTAAGTGAAGCCCTGCCCCTTGGCGAAGTTCTGACGGAAGTTCGAGAAGCAGCAGTCGAGCGGGTGGCGCCGGGCGTCGATGATCTTCGCGTTCGGCAGGATCAGCTTGATGAACCCGGTATAGGCCCAATTGTTGGGCAGCTTGTCGATGTAGAACGGCTTGTCGGTCTTGCGCTGGACGCGGGTCCGTTCGAGGAACTCGGCGCCGAGCTCGGCCAGCCTGGGCGCGTCCATTTCGACTACCGCGCGCGGCCAGTCGCGCGGCTCGAACCCTAGCGCACGCGCTTCGCGGGCGGCGAGGAACGGCATGTCGGGCAGCTCCATCGTGCCCTCGATCCGCGAGTGGCAGGCGAGGATCTGCTCGACCAGCGTCGAGCCGGCGCGCGGCAGGCCGAGAATGAAAATCGGGTCGGACGATGGGTCGCCCCAGTCCTTTCTAGCCGCGAGGAACTCGGGGGTGAGCGTGGCGATCACGCTGTCGACCTGGACCGCAACGGCGTCCGGGTCGTGGCCGAGCTCTTCCTTCCGGAGCGCGTTGCCGGCGGCGAAGTGGCGGAAACTCGGTTCGGCCTCACCGCGGTCGCCGTAAGCCTTGCCGAGCGCAAAGTGGAGGTGAAGCCGGTCGTCGCTCTCAGGTTCGCCCACCAGAGCCTGCTCCATCGCGGCAACGTCGGCATCGCCGAAGCGCACGGTTTTCAGGTTGGCGAGGCTCCACCAGGCTTCCCCCAGGTCGGGCTTGACGGCAATCGCGTGCCGGTAGGCGGCAATGCTTGCTTCTTGCCTGCCGACGGTCTTGAGGATGTGGCCGTAGCTCATCCATAGCTTGGGGTGGCCGGGAAAGGCCGGGGTCAGCTCCTCATAAAGGCGCAGGGCCTCGTCGTAATCGCCGATCCGCCCGAGCGCGACCGCCATGAGGTTGCGGTTCGCGGGGTCGGCCGCGTCGTTCTCGAGCACCTTGTCGAGCTCGCCGACGGCCTCGGCAAAGCGGTTTTGACGATAGAGCAAAGTGGCAAGGTTGGCTCGCGCTGCGGCAAAGCCCGGAGCGAGCTCGAGCGCGCGTCGCAGCAAGGTCTCGGCGTCCTTGACGCGGCCGATGCGAGCAGCAAGTTCGGCCATCAGGCGGATCGCTGCGACATCCAGCGGCTGATCGGTGAGGCGCTTGCGGAGCAGCGCCTCGGCGCGCGGCAAGTCGCTGGCGCGCATCGCGGTGGCGATCGCGACCATCTCGGGCTCGAAGGCCGTGGCGCGCACCGCGCTGACTTCGGCTTCGGCCGCCTCGTAATCATCGCCTAGCCGGCGCAGGACGCGGCCGAGCAGGCGCCAGGCCTCGGCATTGCGCGGGTCGTCGGCGAGCACCGCGCGCAGCCGCGCCGCCGCCTCGCCGGGATTGTCGCGCACAAAGCGGCCGATTGCCGAAACGGTGCCCTCCATGTCATTTCCCTATCACGGCCGCGAAACGGGCCGCCACAGGAGATTCGCATGCGCACCGCACTCGTTCCCATGTTGACGCTGGGCCTGCTCGTCGGGGCTCCCGCTCAGGGGCAGCCTTATCCGCAGGCCGAGGCGCAGGCGCTCGCGCTGGCGCAGGAGGCGATTGCCCTGCGTTCGGTCGAAGGGCCGGACAACAAGACGATCGATGTCGCACGGGTGTTTGCCCGCGCCTTGCGCGAAGCCGGCTGGACTGAAAGCGATGTCGAAATCGTGCCGGTCGATGGTACGGCCTACCTGATCGCCACCTGGCCGGGCAGCGATCCCTCGCTCGGCCCTATCGTGCTCTCGGCGCATATGGATGTGGTCGAGGCCAAGCCCGAGGACTGGGAGCGCGATCCGTTCACGCCGGTGGTCGAGAACGGTTTCCTCTACGGCCGCGGCGCGAGCGACACGAAGTTCGAGGCGTCGCTGGCCGTGGCCTCCCTGATCGAGCTCAGACGGCGGGGTTTCCGGCCGAAGCGCTCGATCGTGATCGCCTACTCCGGCGACGAGGAAACCACGATGAAGACCTCGAAGGTCATCGCCGAGCGGCTCAAGCACGCGCAGCTGGTGATGAACATCGACGGCGCCTCGGGCACGCTTTCGGAAGAAACCGGAGAGCCGTTGTACTGGTCGTGGCAGGGCGCCGAGAAGACCTACATGGACTTCCAGCTCGAGGTCACCAACCCTGGTGGACACAGCTCGATGCCCCGCCCCGACAATGCGATCGCGCAGATGGCGCGCGCGCTCGAACGGATCAGCGCCTACAGTTTCGCGCCCGAGCAGAACGCCATCACCAAGAGCTATTTCGAGAAGGCTTCGGCGATACATCCGGATCCCGGGATCGCCGCCGCGATGCGCGCATTCGCCGCCGACCCGGCTGACGCGGAAGCGATCGAGATTCTGCGCGCGGACCCGGCGATGGTCGGCCGCATCGGCACGACTTGCGTGCCGACAATGGTCAACGGCGGCCACGCGATCAACGCGCTGCCGCAGCGGGTCACCGCGCTCGTCAACTGCCGCGTCTTTCCCGGGCATACACGCGCCGAAATCCAGGCCGAGCTCGAGCGCGTCGCCACCACTCCCGAGGTCCGGATCACCGATATGACCGGGGATACCGCAACGGAATCGGAAGCGTCCCCGATGCGCCCCGAGTTCATCGCCGCCTTCGAGAAAGGTATCGCCTCTGCCTGGGGCGACGTGCCGATCTTTCCGACGCAATCATCGGGCGCTTCAGACTCGATGTGGTACCGGGCCCTGGGCGTGCCGAGCTACGGTGCTTCCCCAAGCTTCATCAAGGAATCGGATGAGTACGCCCACGGCTTCAACGAGCGCATCCCGCTGCTGAACCTGCGGCCAGGAGTGATCTACTATCTCAGCGTGCTGACCGATCTTGCATCGAGATAAGGAAGGCGGTGCTGTCAGGCTGGAGCGCGATCGTCTTTGACAGGATCGCCCCTCGAATGGGGAGGTGTGGGAGCGAGACGAATCTTCGCGTCTACGCAGGCGTCGAGCACCCCACCCGTCGCCGGCTAATCGGCTTCCCGATAATGAAAGTAGTCAAAGTCCGCCGTCATTCCTGCTCCCGACAGGTCGTAACAGGCCATTCCCACGAATGCCCCCGTGAAGTTGGGCAATCCCGGCAAGGTTGCCTCGTCGGATAGAATGCTCGCATCGACGGGCTCGGGCAGCCAGCACCAATCGCTGTGACCCTTGGGCCGGTAGGCAAATCGGGCGACCTCGTGATCGACGTCGACCCGCAAGGACACAGGGCCCGGCGGAATGGCAGCCGGCTCGATCATGAGGCCGTACTCACCGTCCCGCGGAATCGCAGACATGACCTGCAGCTGACGGGCGCCCTCGTTGTCGAGGGTGAGCTGCAGGAAGTGGAACTTCGTGCTGTTGTAATAACAAACCAGGCCGGCTCCCTGTTGGAAGTTGGCCGGCTCGACATCCACCGATGTTTCGGCGCTGTACCGGAATGCCTGCTGCCGGCGTGCGACCAGCGATTGGTTGAACGAGCTGCCAATCATCTCGCGGCCAAAAAGGCGAAGGTGGCCCGGGCGCTCCGTGAGGCTGAACAAGTGCTCCGGATAAGGCGTACGCAGCCATTGGAATACATCGGGAAGGCTCGCTGCGTCGAACTCGTGCCGTTCGTCTGCGGCGCGCCATTCGCTGTTGGCGCCGGCTCCGTCGACCTCGCCCAGCGGCATCCCGCTGCCGTCTTGTGTTCGCAGCCAGCCGTCCGCTCCCCATCGCATCGGCTGGATCGCGGCCTCGCGGCCCAGCACACACCGATCGCTAACCGGCAGCGGACGCCCGCACAGATACACCATCCATGTTTCGCCGGACGTGGTTTCCACGAGGTCCCCATGTCCAGCCCGGGTGAGCTGCGCATGCGGCTTGCCTGCGGAGGTCAATACGGGTCCATCCGGGTGCACCTCGTAGGGACCCAATAGTGATCGCGACCGGGCCATGACCGCGGCATGGTTCCGTTCCGTGCCGCCTTCCGCGACAAGCAGGTGGTACCATCCGTCCCGCTTGTAGAGATGAGGCGCCTCCGTGAAGCCAAGGGGCGTGCCTTCGAAGATCAAGTGGCGTTGGCCGAGAAGTTGACCGGTCGCCAGATCCATTTGCTGCAACAGCACGCCTGCGAAGCGGCGGCGTTCGGGTCGATGATCCCAAAGCATGTTCAGCAGCCAAGTCGTGCCATCGTCATCGTGAAACAGCGCCGGGTCGAAGCCGCTGCTGTTCAGGTAGACCGGATCCGACCATGGGCCTGTGATGCTGTCCGACCAGACCCAATAGTTGTGAAAGTCGCGCAAGGAGGCGCCCATGGCGCCGTCCACGGTCGTGCGGCCGTAACGCTTCACGTCGGTGTAGACGAGGTGGAAGCGCCCTTCGGCATAACTTAGATCGGGCGCCCAAACGCCGCAGGAATCGGGGTTCCCGCGCATGTCCAATTGCTCCGCGCGGTTCAGCGGGCGAGCGACCAAGCGCCAATTCGCCAAGTCGCGCGAATGGTGGATCTGGACGCCGGGATACCATTCGAAGGTCGACGTCGCGACGAAGTAATCGTCGCCAACGCGCACGATCGAGGGATCGGGATTGAAGCCCCGGAGGATGGGATTTCGGATGGTCATGCGGGCTTTCTGATCAAAGTCCAAAGCAGGAGGGCGCCAACGAGGTCGACGACGCCGAGGAGAATGAAGAACGGCTGATACCCGACCTGGTCGACCATCGAGCCGAGCGCGAGCGTGAAGATGAGCACACCCAGATTCGCGCCCAGGCCGGCCACGCCGGTCGCCGTCCCCACCTCGCTTTGCGGAAAGAGGTCGGAGGACATCGTGATCACGGTCACCGACAACGTCTGGTGGGCAAAGCCGCCGAGGCATAGCAGGGCGACCGCCAGCACGGGGCTTTCGACCATGGTCACGAACATCATGCCGGTCATCATCACCGCGCCGACGGTGAAGGCCGCGCGCCGCGCGTCGATCAGGTGCATGCCGCGCCGATGCAGCCAGGCGGCGACCGCCGGGCCGAACAGGCAGCCGAGGTCCGCCGCCAGGAACGGCAGCCAGGCGAACATCGCGATCTGGGTGAGGTCGAAGTGCCGCACGTTCACCAGATAGAGCGGCATCCAGAACGAAAGCATGCCCCACACCGGGTCGGCCAGGAACCGCGCCACGGCGATGGCCCAGAGCTCCTGGCGGCGCAGCAGCTGGCGAAGAACCGGGCGGCCCTTCTTGCCCGCGAGGCCGGGCTCCTGCCCGTCAAGGATCAGCGCGCGTTCGCGATCGCTGATCGCGCGATGCTGCGCTGGGGGCGTGTACCAAAACAGCCATGGAATCACCCAGATGAGCCCCAGCCCGCCAGTGATGATGAAGGCTGCGCGCCAATCATGATTGTACACCGACCATGCGACCAGCGGTGGCGCCAGCAGTGCGCCGAACGAGGCGCCGATATTGTAGATTCCCCCCGCCAGTCCGCGCTCGCGAGCGGGAAACCATTCGGAGACGATCTTCATTCCCGCGGGTTGTCCCGAGCCCTCGACCATTCCGAGCGCTCCGCGCAACCCCGCGAACCCCAGCCAGCCGGTCGCCAAACCATGCGCCATGGTCAGGAGCGACCAGGCGCTCACGAAAAGGACCAGACCGAGCTTCAAGCCGATGACGTCGAGAATATAGCCGCACACCGGCTGAAGCATGATCCCGACCTGGAAGGCACCGGTGATCCACGAGTATTCGGCCGTCGATATGGCCTGCTCGGCCATGATTGTCGGCGCGGCGACGCCGAGGATGCTTCGGCTGAGGTAATTGAGGATCAAGGCGGGGACGAAGACGCCCATGATCGACCAGCGAACCAATGGAAACTTCCGCACGCGACCCCCAATCGATCCGCCAACGGATCGTGCTTGCATTCAACCGACCCGTTACGAACCCGGGTTGGCCCTATCTATTGCTTCACTCGCCAGGCGTTCGTCCAGCTTGCCGGCCGCAGCGGCGGCATAGTCGGCGCATGCCTGCGTGTTCACCAGCGGCGCCTCACCGGCAAGCCGCGCGTAGAGATTGCTGACCGCCGGGTGCGGCGTGATCAGGATGTCGCAGGGCAACTCTCCGATCTTGCGCAAGCTCGCGCGGAATCGTTCGACGTGCTCGGGATGGTCCGAAAAGCGGTAGCCCGGCGCCGCGGCGGCGGTGACGCTGTCGGCATAGACGATGACCCGGCACACGGAGCCCTCGCACGATGTCCAGGTCCAGGTCGTGCTGCCGCGGACATGCCCGAAGGTGGAATGGGCGGTTAGCTCGAGCGGGCCGACAGAAACGGTCTGGCCGTCCTGAAGAACCGCATCGACGCGGGCCGCAGGGAAGGGCGGGTAGAGCCCGAACTGCGGATCGTCGGGCGCGAGCAGTCCGCTTTCCACGGCGTACCGGGCTTCCGGCAGGACCATCAGCCTGGCCCTGGTGCGCCTTTGCAGTTCCGCCGTGCCGCCAACGTGATCGAGATGCTCGTGGCTGGCCAGCATCAGCTTGACGTCAGCCAGCTCAAAGCCCAGCCGCTCGATGTTGCCGGCGACGTCCGGCGCGGCCTGCGCCGTGGCGCCGTCGATCAGGATGTGGCCGTCGGGCCCGGCGATCAGCAGAACGACGACTCCGCAGGTTCCCACGTCGTAGACGTTGGCGAAGATGCGGATCGGCGGCGCTGGATCGCTCCAACCCTGCTTTCCGGCACAGGCAGCCTGGTGTTGTTCGATCGGGACGGGCTGAGCGACCGCGGCAGCTGCCAGCAAACTAGCCAGCATGGTCGAAGCCATCGATGATCATGGCCATACGCGATCCCCAACCCGTGGTAACGTTAACGGTAACATAGGCGCGAATTCGTTCGTTGTCCCGCGGTTTTTCGAGCCGCCTTGCTATCGACCGCGCGCGGCGAGGCGGACCCGCAGGTGCGCTCACGGGGCGGGAGGAATTCCGCAAAATGGGAACACGGATCTAAGCTATTACCGTCACAGCAAATTCGGCGATGGCCAATCATCGACAGGACGGGAGCGGGGATGCCATTCAGAAAGGTGATTGACCCCAAGTCACAATAAGCATACCAATGTTAACGTTAACTCGATTCCACGTTACGATACAACTCACCCGTCGGAATCCGCAATGGAACGGCGGCCAAGACAATTCGCGTAACATCGCGAAAAATGGAGAGGAATATGAGGATGGCGGAAGCATTGCACGTCGATCGACTCGGATCAGGCCAGTCACTCGACGCAAACGACTTTACGGGAACTGGCGCCCCCGACGGCATCGGTTCGGCACGTTTGCTTTGGACCGCGAGCATTCTTTCTCTTGGCTGCTGCTTGCTTGCCCAACCGGCAATGGCTCAGTCTACAACTGATAGCGACCAGGTCGACGAAGCCGCGACCGCGACAACTGAAGAATCAAGCCAGGACGGAGAGACGATCGTCGTCACCGGTTCGCGCATTCAGACGAGCGGCTTTACCGCGCCAACGCCTAGGACGGGCGTCGGCGAGGAGCAAATTGAGCGGAATGCCCAGCCGAACATCTTCACTACGGTCACCCAGCTGCCTTCGCTGCAGGGCTCGAGCGGCACCACCACGCTCACGTACAGCACGTCCAGCGGACAGCAGGGCCTGAGCTCGTTCGCGTTGCGGGGCCTCGGTTTGATCCGCACGCTGACTCTGATCGACAACCAGCGCGTGATCGGCGCCTATTACAACGGCGTCGCCGACGTCAGCCTGTTCCCCCAACTGCTGATCAAGAGCGTCGACGTGGTGAACGGCGGCGCCTCGGCGTCCTACGGCTCCGACGCGATCGGCGGTATCGTCAACTTCACCACCGACACTCGCTTCGAAGGCATCAAAGGCAACGTGCAGGGCGGCATCAGCACATACGGCGACAACGAGCAGGGCCTGGTCCAGCTAGCCGGAGGCACCAGCTTGCTTGACGATCGCCTCCACGTTGTCGCCAGTGCCGAGTGGGCCAAGGAAAACGGTGTCGGCCCGGGCGACTTCGGCCTCGACCTCGCGGGTGATCGCGATTGGTGGGTCCAGCGGACCCAGATCAACCGCAACGTCACCAACGACGGCTTGCCGCAGTACGTGATCCGCGACTTCGCTCAGCCGTACAACTACACGCGGTACGGCGTCATCAGCAACGGTCCGCTCCAGGGCATCGCGTTCGACGAAGCCGGCAACCCGTTCCAGTTCAACTATGGCTCCAGCGGCGTTCCTGCGCGCAACAGCGCCGGCACGGTGACCGGCTGCTTCCCGGGCTTCTGCATCGGCGGCGATCTGTCCGGCAACGTCGACACGGGCCGGACTCTGCAGTCCGCGATCCATCGCAAGACCGGATACGGCCGCATCGGGTTCGACTTTGCGCCCGACAACGAGGTTTACGTTTCCTACAACATCGGTCAGGTGACGACGCACAACCAGCCGGTCAACGGCCAGCAGCGTCCGGGCCTGACGATCCAGTGCGCCAATCCGTTCGTGCCTGCCTCGATCCAGGCGCTCTGCACGCAGAACGGAATCACTGAGTTCGGTTACGGAACGAGCGGCTATATCCTGCCGAACACTCGGGTCGACACGGACCGCCGGCAATTCCGGCTGGTCGCCGGATTGAAGGGCCAATTCAGCCTCTTCGGCGCCGACTGGGACTACGATCACTACTACGAGCGGGGCATCAATCGCGTGAAGATCGACGTCAGCAATATCTCGCTGACGCCGCGCTTCCGTCGGGCGATCGACGCGATCATGCTGGACGGCGTGATCGTCTGCGCTGATCCGGTCGCGCGTGCGAACGGATGCCAGCCGATCAACATCCTGAGCGGTGCAACCCCATCGGCTGCCGCGCTGGCCTATGTGCAACCGGAGAACGGGCCGTTCCAGCGCCTGCGCATGACCCAGGATGTTGCGAGCGTGAACTTCTCCGGCGCGCCTTTCGATCTTTGGGCCGGCCCCGTGTCGGTGGCCTTTGGCGCGGAATACCGGAAGGAATACTACACCGTGCGGGCCGATCCCTACGGCGCCGGCGTGTCCGACATCAGCCCGAACACCTCGGATTACCCCGCCGACCCGGCTCTCAACACCACTACCGGAAGCAACTGGTATGCCGGGAACTACAAGAACGGGAACGGCGAATTCGACGTCAAGGAAGCCTATCTCGAGCTGGACATTCCAATCTTCGACTCCGGCCTCGGCCGCGCAAACGTGAACGGCGCGGTTCGATTGACCGACTACAGCACTTACGGCCGGAACTGGACCTGGAAGATCGGCGGGACTTGGGACACGCCACTCGAGGGACTGCGTCTGCGCGCGGTCACGTCGAAGGATTTCCGGGCGCCGAACCTGTCCGAGCTGTTCGCTGCCCCGGTTACGACGACCTTGCCGAACTTCCTCGACCCCGTGCGCAACGTCAACGTGGTGGCGATCCAGAGCGTGGTCGGCAATCCCGATCTTCGCCCGGAAACCGCGCGGAGCACCATTATCGGCGCCGCCTTCTCGGGCTCGCCGCTGCTCCCCGGGCTTGGTCTGTCCTTCGACTACTACACGATCAAGGTGACCGACATCGTCGGCCAGCTCGGTGCTGCGCAGATCGTGGATTACTGCTTCCGCAACATCATTCCGGAAACCTGCAGTGCCTACAATCTGAACCATCAGAACGGGCCGAATTTCATCAACGTGCAGCCGTTCAACTTCGGCTACATCAAGACGCGAGGCTTCGACATCGAAGCCAGCTACCGTTGGGATGAGCCGCTCGGCCTGCCCGGCGCCTTCACCGTCCGGGGGCTTGCGACCCATATCATTGAATTCACGTCCTTCACGGGCCTGCCGGGCGCGGTCATGGTCGACAATGCCGGCGTCAACTCCGGGAACACACCGCATTGGAAGGTGCTGGGGATTCAGAGCTACACGAACGACCGCTTCAGCCTGACGGTGCAGGAGCGCTGGTTCACCGACGGCACCTACAATCCCAGCAACTGGATCGAATGCCAGACGGGCTGCCCGGTCTCGACTCCCAACGCCCCGACGATCGACAACAACCAGATGCCGGGAGCGTTCTACCTCGACATCGGCGCGTCCTTCAACGTGACCGACGAGATCGAGATCTACGGGAAGGTCGACAACGTTTTCGACCATGACCCGGCCCAGTCGCCGTTCCACGTCAATCCGGCGCTCTACGACATCGTCGGCCGGATGTACCGTGCAGGTCTGCGTTTCCGGTTTTAAGCGGCCGGACGCGGACTCCATCGCGATCGGGTTAGGCTCTGAGATGGCGGCGCCAAGCTATCGCGATCCGAAGTTCACCCCCTGTCCCGGCCTTCGCGCCGGGACTTTTTTTGACCTGCGTCGGCGGCAACATGGATGGATGAGCCCATCGTGACATCCGAGAAGAACGCGACTGCAGACGAGAACGGCTTGCGGACGCCGAAAAGATCGATCAGTCGGGACAGGATGGGACGAGCGACGTCTAAGAAGCCTGGCCGGGAGGGGCGCCGCGCCACGATCAAGGACGTCGCGGCGAGAGCCGGAGTCTCCTTCATGACCGTCTCGCGCGCCATCAATGGCCGTGACGGAATCCGGCCCGAAACCAGGGCAGCGGTCATGGCCGCGATCGACGAGCTCGGCTACAAGCCCAATGTTGCCGCGCGCAGCCTGGTTACTTCGGGCGAGCTTCGCATCGGCGTGATCTATTCCAACCCGAGCGCCGCGTTCATGAGTGAGTTCCTGACGGGAGCGTTCGAGGAAGCCTCGTCACTCGGCGCTCATCTGGTCATCTTGCGCGCGCCGCGAGGGGAGAACCCTTCCACGAAGAGCCTCAAGGACTTTATCGCGTCGGGATTGTCGGGCGTGCTGCTGACCCCACCGTTGGGCGACTCGGTTGCCCTGTTGCGAATGTTCGCCAAGGCCAATCTGCCGACTGCGACGATAGCTGCCTACGCCGCGGACAACGCGATTTCGGTGCGCATCAACGATCGGCAAGCTGCCTACGAAATGTCGCGCCATCTGCTCGAACTCGGCCATCGGCGAATCGGCTTTATCGTCGGCAATCCGGACCAAGCGGCCTCGGCTGAGCGCCTCGCCGGTTTCTACGCCGCTGTTCGCGAGTTCGAGGACGTGGAAACGAGCATCGCGCAAGGTGATTTCAGCTTTGCGTCGGGCTTGGCGGCCGCGGAACAATTACTTGATCGCAAGTCCCCTCCGACAGCCATTTTCGCCAGCAACGATGACATGGCTGCAGCGGTGGTTTCCGTAGCGCATCGGCGCCACCTCGACGTTCCGCAACAGCTCACGGTGGTCGGTTTCGACGATACGGTGACGGCCGTCACGATGTGGCCCCCGCTAACGACGGTGCACCAGCCGGTGCGGGACCTCAGCGCTGAGGCGCTTCGGCTACTGTCGGCACAGGTTTCGGCACAAAGCGGCCAGACTGCAGCATCGGGCGACTATTTGTTGGATTACAGGATCGTCCATCGCCAATCGGAAGCGCCGCCGTCTGACGCCCAGTCGGGCACGTCCTAGGCCGCAGGCGCTCACCCACCTCGCCCGCATGCCGTGCTTGCGCCGAATTATATTGTCGGACTAATTGACTGGGGCGCCCGGGGGATTACCGGCGGATGGCTCGGGCATGGGCCTGCAAACGACAGTCACTATAGCGGAGGGGAACGAGCGGAATGGTCAAGAGAAGGCTTCTGGGACCCTTGCCGATCGCCGCCTTGCTGCTGGCGTCGCCTGCGCTGGCGGAAGGGCTCGAGCCACGCGGCGAATGGACCGCCTACGATAAGGGCCAAGGCCAGCTACCCCCCATGGGCTGGAATAGCTGGAACGCCTTCCATCACGACATCGACGAGGAGAAGGTGCTGGCCTCGGCAGAAATCATCGTCGAGACCGGACTTGCCGCCAAGGGCTACCGTTACATCAACATCGATGATGGATGGTGGTTGAAGCGCGGCCAGCCGGATGGGCGAATGGTGATCCGGACGGCGACTTTCCCCTCGGCGGAGCGCGAGGACGGTCGAACGAGCTTCCGACCGCTGACCGACAAGCTGCATGCCATGGGCCTCAAAGCCGGGATCTATTCCGACATCGGTCGCAACAGCTGCGGCCAGACGTTCGCTCACGGCGCCGAGAACAATCCCGTCGGAACGCTGGAGGAACGCGAGGTGGGGCTGTTCGGCCATATCGAGCAGGACATCGCGCTCTATTTCGAGGAATGGGGATTCGACTACATCAAGGTGGACGGCTGCGGCATTCGCGGAATGGGTGCGGGTAATCCGAACGTTGCTGCCGGCACGTATCGCGCCTTCGAGCCGCTGATCGATTTCGACTCTCTGTCGCGCAGCGATGTACCCGCCGTCCAGGCGCTTTACCGGCAGGTCGCCGACGCGCTCGAGCGGTCCAACCCGGACGGCGATTTCGTCTTCTCGATCTGCCTGTGGGGTTCGGCCAACGTCCGATCATGGGGGCACAACCTCGGGAATATCTCGCGCACCAGCGAGGACATCGGCCCCCAATGGGGCCGCATGCTGCACAATCTCGATTCCGCCGCCCGCCGCGAGCTCTATGCTCATCCGGGGAGCTGGAACGATCCGGACATGCTGTTCGTCGGGACCGGCGATTTCGACGCCAATCACCTGGCCGAGGCACGCAGCCATTTCAGCTTGTGGGCGATGCTCGGCGCGCCACTCATCATCGGTTACGACCTGCGCAAGGCCACGCCCGAGTTGATGGCGATTCTCGGTAACGAGCAGGTCATCGCGCTCAACCAGGATGCGGCCGGAAATCAGGCGGTGCTCGCGTTCGACACCGACGATCTGCAGATCTTCGTCAAGACGCTCGCCGACGGCAGCAAGGCCGTGGCGCTGTTCAACCGGACGGCAGCACCGCTCGACGCGACGCTGACCGCCGATCATCTCAAGTATCGCGGCGATGCGCCGGTACAGCTCACCGACCTGTGGTCGGGGGAAAGCTCGAGCTTTACCGGCGAACACGCGTTGGTCTTGGGCCCGCACGAGACCCGGGTGTTCCGGTCCAACGGCACGCGGCAATTGGCCGGCGGCCTCTATCTGTCCGAGATGCCGGGCAGCGTGAACGTTGCGGAAGAGGGAATAACTCAGCTCGAAGCCGATCCGTCGATCCACCGGGCGCTTTCGTCGTGGCAGGGTTCGCGGGGCGGAGGAGAACCGCCGCGCTACGCCGGCTGGGGCGGTGCGCGAGCCGATCGGGCGCCCCATGGGCAGCAATTGCGGATCGCCGGGCAACATTTCGTCTCGGGGATCGGAGTGCTCGCCAACTCACGGCTCGAAGTGCGCAACACGGGCTACAAGCGCTTTGCCGCGGAAGTCGGGATCGACGATTCCGCTGCGGATCTCTCGCAGCAGGTACGTTTCGAGCTCTACGGCGACGGACAGTTGATCGCGCAGACGGGCTGGCTCCGGTTCGGTCAGAAGGTCCAGCCGCTTCGTGCCGATGTCGAGGGTCGGACGATCCTGGAGCTGGTTGCGCGAACCGCCGAGCCGACTGAACGGCCCGTCCCCGTCGCCTGGGGCGATGCCGCACTGCTGCGCTGAGCCGACGTCAAGCGACGTTCGAACCGGTCACGCGATAGCGATGCAAGCCAGCTTGACGTCGAGATATTCGTCGATGCCGAGGTGCGAGCCTTCGCGTCCCAGGCCCGACTCCTTGATGCCTCCGAATGGTGCGACCTCGCTCGAAATGATGCCGGTATTGAGGCCGAGCATGCCGTATTCGAGCGATTCGCTGAGCCGCCATTGGCGTGCGGCGTCCTTGGTGTAAGCGTAAGCGGCGAGCCCGGAACGAGTATCGTTAGCAAGGCGTACCGCCTCTTCTTCCGTGGTGAACGGCGTGATTCCCGCCACGGGACCAAAGGTCTCCTCGCGATTGATCAGCGCCTCGGCCGGCACCTCTGCCAGAACAGTCGGCGCAAAGAAGCGATCGCCCGCATCGTGAACGCGCCCGCCGGCGATCAGCTTCGCCCCGCGTCGCAGCGCGTCTTCGACGTGGCTTTTGACTTTCATGACCGCCGTGTCGTTGATGAGCGGACCCAGGTCGGCCTTCCCCTTGAGGCCATGGCCGACGCTCATTGCGGATGCCCGCTCACCGAGCTTCTGGGCGAACCGGTCATGCAGCGATTGATGCACGAGGAACCTGTTCGCGCAGACGCACGTCTGGCCGGCGTTGCGATATTTCGAAGCGATCGCCCCCTCAACGGCGGCGTCGAGATCCGCATCCTCAAAGACGAGGAAGGGCGCATTGCCGCCAAGTTCAAGCGAAACCCGCTTCACGGTGTCGGCACAGCGCGCCGCAAGCATCTTGCCCACCGCCGTGGAACCCGTGAAGCTGAACTTGGCGACGCGCGGGTCTCCCGTCAGCACCTCGCCGATCGGACCGGCATAGCCGGTGACGACACTGAGCACACCATCCGGAAGGCCTGCCTCTTTTGCCAACACGGCAAGCGCGAGAGCCGAGAAAGGCGTTAGTTCGGACGGCTTGACCACGATCGGGCAGCCCGCGGCCAGCGCGGGTCCGGCCTTGCGCGTGATCATCGCCAGCGGGAAGTTCCACGGCGTAATCGCCCCGACCACGCCGACCGGCTGGCGCGTGACCATCAATCTCCGGCCAGGGGCGTTGGGTGCGAGGACTTCGCCGCGAACCCGAGGGGCTTCCTGGGCGAACCATTCGAGGAAGGAGGCCGCATAAGCCACTTCGCCGGAGGCTTCGACGAGCGGCTTGCCCTGTTCGGCCGTCATGATGCGGGCGAGGTCGTCCGCGTGGCTGTACATTGCTTCGGCCCAGCGATGAAGGACCGCGCCGCGCTCCTTGCCGGTCCTGGCACGCCAGGAAGGCAAGCAAAGGGCCGCGGCCGCGACCGCTTTTTTCGCACCGGCCGCCCCTACGTCGGGGACACATCCGATGATCTCGCCCGTCGCGGGATCGTCGACGGGAACCGTTTCACCGCCATCTACCCATTCGCCGGCAATGAACGCCTGTTCACGCCACAAATCCGGCCGGTTCAGCTCGGGCGCGCTCATGCCGGTTCGTCAGCGGTTGCTTTGACGACTACGTCCCGGCCGGTCACCTCGGCGATCGCTTGTTCGATCACGTCGAGGCCTTCGACGATGATCTCGTCCGGCGCGGTCAGCGGCAGAAGGATGCGCACCGCTTCACCTTTCGATCCGCAGGAAAGGAGGATCAGTCCTCTGTCGAGGGCGGCTGCGCAAACCGCGCGGGTGACGGCCCCATCCGTGTTGCCGCTCGCGTCCGTCATGTCGAAACCGATCATGGCGCCGAGGCCGCGAGGATTGACGATCGGCAGCCCGCGTTCGATCCACGAATGAATGCGCGCCATGACCATGGCGCCGATTCCCACGGAGCGCTCGTTGAGGTTTTCGTCCCGGATCACGTCGAGCACGGCAAGCGCCGCTGCGCAGCCGACGGGCGAGCCGCCGTAGGTGCCGCCAAGGCCGCCCGGCTCGACGGCATCCATGACATGCGCCTTCCCGATGACCCCGGAGAGCGGGAAGCCGCCCGCCAGCGATTTGGCGATACACAGCAGATCCGGCTCGACACCCGAGTGCTCGACCGCGAAGTGGCGTCCCGTGCGGGCGAAGCCGGTTTGGACTTCGTCGCAGATGAGCAGTATCCCGTTCTCGTCGCACAATTCGCGCAACGAACGCAGGAACCCGGCGGGTGCGACATGGAACCCGCCTTCACCCTGAATCGGCTCGATGATGATCGCCGCCACGCGCTCGGGTTCCACATCGGCGGCGAAGATCGCCTGCAGCGCCTCGAGACTGCGCTCGGTGGTCGCGCCGGCGAGGCCGGTCGGAAACGGGACGTGGAAGATCTCGCCGGGCATCGGACCGAAGCCGCGCTTGTAAGGCGCGACCTTTCCGGTCATCGCCGACGCCAGCAAGGTCCGGCCGTGAAAACCGCCGCTGAAGGCAATGACCGCCGCGCGACCGGTCGCGACGCGGGCGATCTTGACCGCGTTCTCCGTCGCTTCGCTGCCGGTCGTGAAGAAGATCGTCTTGGCCGGCCCAGCGAAGGGAGCCAATGCGTTCAGGCGCTCGGCAAGCTCGATGTAGGTTTCGTATGCCGCAACCTGGAAAGCGGTATGCGTGAAACGGGCCAGCTGATCGTTGACGGCCGCGATCACCGCCGGATGGCGATGACCGGTGTTGAGCACGGCGATGCCGCCGGCGAAGTCGATGAAGCGCCTGCCCTCGACATCCCAAAGCTCCGCGTTGTCGGCGCGGTCCGCGAATATCGGCGTTGCCGTCGCGACGCCGCGTGGCACTGCAAGCTGCCGGCGCGCGAGCAGGGTCTTGTTGTCGGTCATTCGATTCCCCAGTCCGTTCGTTCGTCTGATGGCATGATTGCACGGCGCCCGAAGCGACTTGGAGTGGACAATTTGGAATGGGGCGGTGACCAAGAGTCACCACCGAACGGATGCGGTCCCTCTCGAAGCGACCTTACGGCCGCCCCAAACGGTCATAATCCGACCGCATGGTGCAGCCAGTTACGCAATTCCGTGCGACGTGTGGGGCCGTCCAGAACATCGCTGTCGAGCCCCAGCCGCCATGCTATCGGCGAGTGTGGGCCCGCGCCCGCCGCCGCCCGCAGATCGGCAATATGGGCCCGTACCGCCTGCGGGCTGGTGAAGAAGGGCGATCTCGCCAGTTCGTTCTCATAACTCGCGTAAAGCCCTGCGATGTGCGGCAAATCGAATTCCGGATGGTACTGCAATGCCCATACTTCGCTTCGTCCCAGCGGGATCACGGCAGCCTGTACAGGACAGTGGGCGTTGGTCGCCAGCACGACGCTCCCCTGGGGCAGCACGGTTACGTCGTCGTAATGAATGCAGGGTGCATCGAAAGCGGACGGGCGCCCGGCCAGCAGGGGGTGCGATAGCCCCCCGGCAGTGGGAGTGATCTTCCGAGCAATGCCCATTTCGGCGCGATCGACGTTGCGGGCCACCATTCCGCCGCCGGCCATAGCCGCGATCTGCAGACCCCAGCAGCTGCCCAGGATCGGCAAGCCGGCGTCGGCCGCTTCACGCACGAATTCGATCTGCTGAGTAACGGCTGGCTCGGGGTCATAGGCATGCAGCGCCGAACCGCTGATCACGAAGCCCGCGTAATCCGACCACTGCCGGCCGGGGGGAAGTGCCGCGTCGGGATCGGCCCCGAACATCATGTCGATGTCTAGTTCCGGAACCTCGGCGAGCAGCGCGCGGCGATAGATCTCGCCGGGCGTCTCCACTCCCAACGCCGCTGCGCGCGTGCGAGACTCAGCGATATTGCCTTCCATCAATAGCAGACGCGGCATCGGACTTCCGAACTTTCCTATATTTGATCACATTAATGTGACGCAGTTCGCGAAACAAGCCGGAACCTGGCTCATGCGCGATCAGGCGGCGCGCTCCACCTGGCGCTTGCCCGACTTACGCGCGACAAGCGATCTTCGCGTGTCGTTCTCGATCAATTGATTGCCGACGTGGCTGATCCCGTCGCGGATATCCGCCTCGATCGCGATACGCAGCCCAATGCGATTTCTGGCCTCGATCGCCTTGAGCGCCTCGATATGCCGGTCCTCGACGTAATGTCCCTCGATCTCCATCAAGGCGCGGCGCATGAAAGGGGCGATCTGCAGCCATAGCGATTCAATCAACGGCACCAGTGCCGAATGCGGGCGGGCCTCGTAGATGCAGGAATGGAACTGGAAGTTGAGTTCCATCCAGCGCTCGAGATCCTTGCGCGCAGAGGCTTCCTCGATCGCGCGATCGATTTCCTTCAGCCGTTCGAGCCGCTCTCCGTCGATATAAGGCAAGGCCCGTTCGGCCGCTTCCGCCTCAAGAGTCACACGGGCGTGCAGCAGTTCCTCGAACCGCTCGATGGACATCGGCGGAATCCGCACACGCCGATTGTCCTGAAGCTCCAGCGCGCGCTCCGAGATCAGCCGGCGGAGTGCCTCCCGAACCGGCATCGCACTTACGCCGAGACCTTCGGCCAGGCCGCGGATCGTCAGCGATTCGCCAGGGGCGATGCGACCGGCGAGGATGTCCGCCCGCAGTTGCAGGAAGACCTTCTGGGCGAGGGTTTCGCCATCGCGCGCCGAGGCGTCCAGCGCACCGCCGCTTGCTTGTTCGTCGCCGTGCACCAAGATCATGCATTCTCCTCCAGCTCCCGCAAATTAGTGATCACAAATGGCGTTGACAAGCGATTGTGGTGTAAATATGTGATCACAAATATGAGGGCAGCATGAGCAACCAACTGGCCAGCGCACTTGTCGACTTGGGCGCTGTCGATCGCGTCGAGGCGTTCGTCGTCGACATCAACGGTGTCCCTCGCGGCAAGTGGGTTTCCCCCAAAAAAGTCGCGGAATTCGAGCGCGTCGGACTACCGATGCCGCGCTCGCTTTTCGCGGAAGACATCTGGGGCGACGACGTGGTGGACGCCGGCCTTGCGTTCGGGACGGGCGATCCGGACGGCCTTTGCTTCCCTGTTGCAGGCGGCATCGTCGCTGCACCTTGGACCCAGGCCCCGGCCGCGCAGATGCTCTGCAGCATGCGCGACGACGATGGGTCGGGCTTCTTCGCCGATCCGCGGGTGATGTTGCAGAACGCGATCGAGCCCCTGCGGGCGATGGGCCTTACACCCGTTGTGGCGGTCGAGCTCGAATTCTATCTCCTGGCGGGTGAAGGGCCGCCCCGCCCGGCACGCTTGCCGAGACCCGGCGACGGGGACGCTCCGATTCATGCGGGCAACGTCGCCTCCGTGGACGAGCTCGGTGAATTCGAGTCCTTCCTCAACGACGTGTTCCAAGCCTCGCGGCTGATGAACCTGCCGCTCGACACCGTCTTCTTTGAAAGCGGCCCTGGCCAGTTCGAGATCAACCTGGTGCACGGGCCCGATCCCTGTGTTGCGGCCGATCACGCTATTCTGCTGAAGCGTTGCGTCAAGGCGATAGCCAGGAAGCATGGGATGCGGGCTTGCTTCATGGCCAAGCCGTTCGGAGACCTGGCGGGCAGCGGCATGCATGTGCACGCCAGCCTGCTCGACGCGCAGGGCCGGCCGTTCTTCGCCGACCCGGCCGGCGGGGCGTCGCCCGCGCTTCTCCATGCAATCGGCGGACTCACCGCCGCGATGCCCGATACGATGCTGATATTCGCTCCGCATTCCAACAGCTATCGCCGCTTCCAGCGTGACAGCCACGCGCCGCTGACGTCCGGCTGGGCCTGGGGCGACCGGTCGGCCGCGGTGCGCGCCATCGACGGCAAGCCTTCGGCGCTGCGGATCGAGCACCGCGTCGCCGGCGCCGACGCGAACCCCTACCTCGTGTTGGCGACCGTGTTGTCGGGTATCGCCGACGGCTTGACCATGAAGATTGATCCGGGCCCGGCGCAGGACGGTGCTCCTTCGAACGATCCGGCTGTTCGGCTGCCGCTCGACGGGCGCCAGTCGATCGAGCGCTTCGAAGCATCCGAGCTCGCGGCGCGGCACTTCGGCCAACGCGCCCGCGACGTGATCGCTGCGTGCAAGTGGCAGGACTTCGATCGGCTTTTGGCCCGCGTGCCTCCGGCCGAATACGAAACCTACTTAGGGGTAGTGTGAAGTTGGAGCATAGCCCCCTCAGGACGCCGTATGCCGGGCTGCCGAGCTACTATGCGGCGACGGCCAATCCCGCGCCGGAACGGCCGCCGCTGCTGGGCGAGCATCGGTGTGACGTGGCCATCGTCGGCGCCGGTTTCACGGGTATGTCCGCCGCCTTGGAGCTGGTCGAACGCGGTTACAGCGTCATCGTCGTCGAGGGTGAGCGAGTTGGTTGGGGTGCGTCGGGCCGCAACGGGGGCCAGATCGTCAACGGCTACAGCCGCCAGCTTGCCGAAGTGCGCAAACATTACGGCAAGGACGCTGAGCGCAATTTCGGTGCGATGGCGCTCGAGGGTTCCGAGATCATCCGCGAGCGCGTCACCAAGTACGGTATCGAGTGCGATCTGCGTGACGGCAATTCGCTGGTCGCCATGCACGCAGCGCACATGCGCCACATTCGCGACCGGGTGGAGGAATGGCATGCCATCGGCCACACTTCGGTCCGCCTGTTCGAAGGCGCCGCGATCCATGAGCTGATCGACACCGACCGGTATGTCGGCGGCTATGTCGATCCGCTCGGCGGACACATGCATTCCTTGAATTACGTGCTGGGCGAAGCCGCCGCGTTCGAACGCCTGGGCGGGAAGATCTTCGAGCATTCGCGCGTCACCCATGTTGACCGCTCGGCTAACCCGGTCGTCCATACCGCCAGAGGCAACGTCCGCGCCGACAAGGTGCTGGTCTGCGGCAACGCCTATCTCGGAGACGCCGCTCGCGACCTGTCGTCGAGAATACTGCCCGTCTCCAGCCAGATCATCGGCACCGAGGTGCTCGGCGAAGACCTGGTGAGCGAGCTCCTGCCCGCCAACTGCGCGATGGAGGATGTCCGCTACATCCCCGACTACTACCGGCGGACGGCCGATCACCGCATCATCTATGGCGGCGGATCGGTCTACGGCGGCACCGACCCGGCAAGCATCGAAGACAAGATCCTGCCGCAGATGTTGCTGACCTTTCCGCGGCTGAAGGGCGTGAAGATCGAGTTCGCCTGGAGCGGGAACTTCGCGCTGACGATGACCCGCTATCCGCAGGTCGGCCGCGTATCCGACAGCGTCTATTTCTCGCAAGGCGACAGCGGGCACGGCGTCACGACGACACAGATGCTCGGTCGCCGTCTGGCCGAAGCGATCGACGGCCAGATGACCAAGTTCGATGTCTTCGCGTCGCTTAGATACATCCCGTTCGTGGGTGGAAAGCTGCTTCGCGTGCCCTACTGCGTGCTGGGCAGCTGGTACTACGGCCTGCGCGATCGGCTGGGCGTCTAGGCGGATGGTGGCTGAGGGCAAATAGATGAAGGAAGCTCACACGGGATTTCTCGGCAGGCCCCACGATCTGGCCCGGCTCAAGAAGGCAGTACAACCCGCGCTTGAGTTTCTGTCGACTGCGCTGAAGCCTTACGCCGCACTGGCTTTCGTGATGGATCCGGAAGCGGGGCGCCTGGATATCGGCGGCGTGCACGTTCCATCGGCGTTGCGCGCCATCGACATCGATCTGGGCGTTTTCGATCACGGATTGCTCCGGACCGCAGCGGTTAGCGGCTGCCCCTTGCTGGTCCGCTCCGCTCACCTGGAAAGAAACAGGAAGACGGACGCCTATTTGACCGCATTGAGATCCGAAGGCTTTTGTGAGGTGGGGGAATTCCAGTTCGAGGATTCGGGGATGTTCGTCGGCGGCATCACGCTGTTCTGGCAAGATCATTCGCCCGACCTGATCGACGACGAGTCCTTCCTCCACCCGCTCCACGATTTCGTTCAGGCCAGCTTCCTGCATAACTGGCGGCGCACGGCCGTTGGCCGGCGGCACGTGCTCAGCACCTTCCTGGACCTTACTCCGCGTGAGTGCGACGTCGTGGAAATGCTCTGCCTCGGCCGCACCAATCAAGACGCGGCGCTGTGCCTCGGGATCGGGCTCCCGACGGTGAAGACCCATCTGGCGAGGCTGTTCGACAAATTTGAGGTCGAGAACCGTTCCGCTCTGATCCGCCGCGCGCTGCTTAGCATCGACAACATCGAGGCGATGCGCACAGTGGCGCAGTGAGAACCAAGACATCCCCAGCATGGGGTCCAATGCCGGGAGCCGACTGCATGACACTTCGAACCCACTCGCGGCGCCAGTTCTGTGGCGCTGCCGGAGCACTGGGGCTGGCGCTGGCGATGCCTTTCGCCGCGCGTGCCGCCGGTCCTTCGGCGGATGTCCTGGCTCGGCGCCGGACCTGGGCCACGCCGAGCGAGAGCTACACGCCCTTTTACGAATTGTTCGAAAGCCAGGTGGTGCCCAGCGGCAGTTGGACGTCGCCGCTGCCCGATGCAAGCGAGCCGTTCGAGTTCTCCTTCGAGTTCGACGGCCGCAGCTACACGCTGGACGAATATCAGCAGGTCACCAAGACTTATGGTCTGATCGTCGTGAAGGACGGGCAAGTCCTTCACGAGGCTTACGGGCGTGGTGCGACGCGCGAGAGCCTCCTGTGGTCGGCCTCGATGTCGAAATCGGTCGTCTCGATTCTCGCCGGGATCGCGGTAGGCCAGGGCAAGATCGGTTCGGTCGAAGACAAGGTCGTTCAGTACCTGCCCGAGCTGACGGGGACCGGCTACGAAGGCGCGACGATCCGCAACGTCCTGCAGATGCGGTCGGGCGTCGACTGGGATGACAATTTCTTTGTTCCCGGGCCGTCACTGGACGCGCAGATCGCCTCGCTGATCGAGAACCGTGCGCGCTATGCAGACATCGCGCAGCAAACGCGCAGCGGCTACGCGCCGGGCAGCCGGCTGAACTACAACTCGCTCGATACCGCGATCATCGGCTGGCTGGTGGAGCAGGCGACCGAGACGCCGCTACCGGAGTTCACTTCGCGCTTCCTGTGGCAGCCGCTCGGCGCGGAGGCCGACGCCTATTGGCTGACCGATGGGCCCCAGGGCACCGGCCGCGCTTTCGCGCCCGGGGGATACAACGCCAGGCTTCGCGACTATGCCCGCATCGGCTTGATGATGCTGCACGGCGGCAAGGTGGCAGACCGGCGGATACTCCCGGAAGGCTGGACCCAGGCAACTTTCGCGGCCCCGAACGATCCTGAGCAGCACGAAGGACTATACCAGTACGGCTATCAGTGGTGGCTGCTCGACGGACAGCCTGGTTTTTCGGCGGTCGGCGGCTTCGGTCAGTACATTCACGTGAACCCGGAAGCCGGCTTGGTCATCGCCAAGAACAGCTGGAACCCGGCTCCCGCAGCCACGAGGAACGGCCGAGAGGAACTCATGGCTCAGGATGACATGGCCCGCGCCTTCTTTGCGGCCGTGGCGCAGAGAGTGGGGTCGTCGGAGGCGTAGATCGAAATCGGCTATTCGAAGCCGGGCGCGCGAAAGACTTCCTTCCCGCCGACGAATGTGAGCAACACCTTCGTTTGGGCGATCTGGTCCGACGGGATGATCGTCAAATCGCGGTCGATCACGATCAGGTCGGCATATTTGCCCGGCTCCAGCGAACCGATCCGGTCTTCGAGATTCAATGAGTAAGCCGCGTTGATCGTGAAGGCGCGGATAGCCGTGGCGATGTCCAGCCCGGGATCGTCGCCGAGCCGCCCCTCATAAATCGGCGTGAGGGGCGCAGGGTTTTCCCGCGTGACGCCGATCTGCATCGCGCGCCATTCGTCGAGCGCGTCGACCGGCCAGTCGCTGCCGAAAGCGACCCGGGCGCCGGCCTGGTGGAACTTGCCGGCTGTCTCGAGATACGGAAATCGCTCGGGGCCGATGTAAGGCTCCACGGAATCGATCGTGTCCGGCGCCCGCTTGCCCCACTGGAGCGACAGCACCGGTACCACGTCGAGTTGCGCGAAACGAGCGTAGTCTTGCGGCGTCATCATTTCGTTGTGGGCGAACCCTGGCCGGAACGCCGGCGCGTCGTGGCGCTGCCTGACCGTTTCAACGGCGTTGAGCGCAATATGCACCGCTTGATCGCCATCGGTATGGAGATGCGCGGAAAGACCGTTCGCCACCAACGCGTCCAGCATCCCCGTGACAAGGTCCTGATTGTAGTAGAGCGAGCCTGACTTCTCGCTCGGCACCCAGTGCGGCTGATCGGCCGTCCCGACGTTGTGGAGATAGGGCTCGACGAGAGCTCCCGTCTGCGCCGGGGCCTGGATGACTCCGTCGACGAAGATCTTGGCACGATCGATGGTGATGCCGGGCCGGACCGCGGTGCCGGCGCGGCCGAAGTCAGCCGCATGCTTGCGGATCGTGGCCACGGCCGCGGCGGGATCGGCCGCTTGTTCGGGCGAGAACATGATCGCGAAAACGCCGCGAACGCTGAGATCGCCGCTTTGATAGATCGTGTCGAACGCCGCGAGGTCACCTTCCCCGCTTCCGGCGCTGAATATCGTGGTGACGCCTTGCGCATTCACTTCCTTGATCGCGGCTCTCACGCTGGCCAGCGTGTTTGCCGCTTGCTCCTCCGGTGAAGGCGCTGGTTCCGCGCCGAGCAGGAGCCCGATGGCAGCGTCGAGGAAGATGCCGGTGGCATTGCCCTGCGCATCGCGCACGATTTCGCCGCCGCCGGGATTAGGCGTATCGCGCGTGATCCCCGCCGCCTTCATCGCCGCAGTATTGGCGGCCAGCGTGTGGAAGTCGTTCGCGATGACGACGACCGGGCGATCCGTATCCAACCGGTCGAGCACGGCGGCACTCAGGTCGGCGCCTGCCGGCTTGGTCGCCTGCCGAAACCAGGCTGGCACCCGCAACCAGTCCTGGCCATCCCCTCGAGCTTTGTCCTTCAGGCAAGCGGTGATGCGCGCCATGATCTCATCGATCGTCCATGCCTGGTAATTCAGGCTGCACGCCGTGAGCATTTCTCCACCACCCGCCGGGTGCATGTGGGCGTCGATCAGACCGGGCAGCACCAACCGCCCCTCCAGATCGATCACTCGCGTGGCGTTGCCGATCTGGGCCCTGACCTCGGTGTCGCTGCCGACCGCAGCAATCACACCATCCCTGATGGCAACGGCCTGAGCCACGCTGCCGGCCGGGTCGACCGTATAGATCTTCCCGTTCACGAAGACGGTGTCGGCCGTTTGGCCCTGGGCCTGAGCTGCGGTGGCGCAAGCGCCGAAGGAACAGGCCGCCAGCACGACCGCGCTCATCCGCAACGCGCGGAGTCGGCTGAAAGGGGCTCCTGCTCGGCCGTCGGTCATCTGGGATTCCAATCTGGCTACGCGGGGCCGTCCGCCTCCGCAAGACATGCGGTCAGACTGGCACCGGCCTCCGGACCGGCCCATCCGCCGAAAGGCGGATGCCCCCATGCGCCCAAAGTCAACCTTTCGTCCGATGGCGCGGCGCGGCCATTTTTGGCTTTCTGACGTCTGGGGCCGCTTGGGCGTAAAAATGCACAAAACGAGGAATCGAACATGAGGAAGATGGCCGGAGTGGAGCGCTTCGCACTTTCGTTGCTGGCGGGCACCTGCATGTGCCTTTCCGGTCCCGTGGCCGCTCAGTCCGAAGTAGTCGATCAACCGGACGCGGACGAAGCCTCGGCAGAGGAGTTCGGCTCGAACGTGATCGTGGTGACCTCGCAGAAACGCGCCCAAGACCTGCTGGACGTGCCGATCAGCGTCGCCGCGCTGAGCGGCGAGGATCTGACGGAACGCAATCTGCGCACACTCGAGGACATCTCGCTGGTCACGCCCGGCCTGAACTTCGACCTCTCCAGCCAATTTGGCAGCCCGGTGGTCTCGATCCGCGGAATCGCGTCGCTCACCGGCTCCTCCACCACCGGCTACTACCTGGATGAAATGCCGCTGTTGCAGCGGGATCTGCTGCCCGTCGTCATTCCCCACGTGTTCGACCTCGAGCGGGTCGAGGTGCTGCGCGGACCGCAAGGCACCCTGTACGGCGCCGGCTCGATGGGCGGCACGATCCGCTTCATCCGGCCCGACCCCGATCTCGACTCCGCCTCATACGAGATCTCGGCCGAAGGATCGGTCACCGAACACGGCGATCCGAGCGGCCAGGGTTCCGTGGTCGCCAACATACCCTTGGCGCCGGGGACCGTCGGTTTCCGTGGGGGGGTATTCTATCGCAGCGAAGGCGGCTGGGTCGATCGGGCCGATCGCGACACCGGCGCGATCGTCGACCGCGACATCAACGGCACCGAAACCCTCGTCGCCTCCGGCGAACTGAAGGTGCAGGCGACCGACACCTTCTCGCTGACGCCATCGGTGTTTTACCAGAGGACCGAGTCCAAGGACATGGACTTCACCTGGGATAACGCGCCGCCCTTCGTCACTTACACCAAGAACGCCCAGCCCACGGATGACGAATTCATCCTTGCCAGTCTCACGGCGGACCTCGACGTGGGCCTGGTCAACATCAAGTCGATCACGTCATACCTCGATCGCGATTACTTCCACATCGACGATTGGACGGACTCCGACGGGCCCGTAGTTGCCAACCTGATCCTCGGCATCGACGAGTCGGAGTTGACGCCGGACTGGGTCGGCTTGATGTACTGGAATGCGAAGCAGAAGGGGTTCTCGCAGGAGCTGCGCTTCTCCTCGAACGATCCCGGCTCGCCGCTGCAGTGGATCGCCGGCCTTTACTACCAGAGCAACAAATCGCACGTGGTGCGCCACGAATACCAGGACATAAACGCCGAATCGATACCGGTGCTGGGCTTCCCGATCGACGATCAGATGTTGAGCGGGCCGCTTTCGGACGAACTCGGTTTGCCTGTCAGCTATTTCCAGGATCTCCACCGCGAGGAGAAGGAGCTCGCGGGCTTCGTGAACGTCACCTATAAGCCGATCGAGGAACTGAGCCTTTCGGCGGGCGTGCGGGCTTCCAAGACTACGTTCGAGGCGGAAGAGGCGGGGGCGGGCTTCTGGTTGGGCCCGCCATCGTCCTACACTGGCCGACAGACCGAAAAGCCGATCTCGCCAAAGTTCGACGTCATCTACCAACCTGACAGTGACAACACCTTCTATGCGTCGGTGGCCAAGGGCTTCCGGATCGGCGGCACCAATCCCGACTTTTCGACCACCCTGTGCGGCGTAGACTTGCCGCCCGAAGGCAACCCGCTGGAATTTGGCGCGGACTCCCTGTGGAGCTACGAGGTCGGCTCGAAGAACCGGTTCGCGAACGGCCGGGCGCAGATTGCGGTCAGCGCCTACCACATCGACTGGGCCGGCATTCAGTCGCCCGTGGTCATGCCCACCTGCCTGAACATCTACATCGACAATCTGGGCAAGGCGAAGGTCGACGGCTTCGACGCCGATCTCAACTTCAGGCTGTCGGACGAGTTCAGTGCCCAGGTATCCGCAGGCTATTCCAATGCGAGATTCACGGAAACGATCACCCGCTTCGGGACCACACTGGTGGCGAAAGGGCAGAACTTTCCGATGCCGAAGTTCACCGGCAGCGCGACCTTGGCATACGATGGAGAGATCGGCCGCCAGCCCGCGTTCGGCTCCGTGACCTTCAGCTACGCGGGCGAGTACAAGCGCAACGGGCCTGACGGGGTGAGCGGAGCGGATGCCGCCATCCGCGATGCCGAAGCAGTGGCGCAGCTGTCCGCCCGGTTCGGAGTGGAGCTCGACGATCTGACCTTGTCGGTTTTCGCGGAAAACCTGACCAATGCGTCGCCCGAGCTGGCGCGCACACGATTGGTCGGCAGCATGTTCGGACCACCGAAAATCATCGAACGGACGTTGCGGCCGCGGACCGTGGGGATCGGGGCGTCGCTCACGTTCTGAGCCTCGCCAGATCACGTTCGCGAACTTGAAAGGACGCTCGTGGCTGCGACCCGCCACGAGCGTCCAACGTTTGACAGGAGCCCGTCCCGCGCGATACTTGACTCATCAAGGATATTGGAGGGTGTTGCCGTGAGGTGTTTGATGCAGAGCGTTGGTTCGGGGCGCTGGACAGGCGCCACAGGCATCGCTGTCGCTGGACTGGCGGTCGCTGGCCTGGGAAGCCCCGCATTTGCTCAAAGCGTTGGGGCCGAGCCCGAGACGCCAACGCCGGCCATTCAAGAGCTGAGGCGGCATTTCTGGGATGAATCGATCAACGCGCTGACCTTCCACAGCATCGATTCGATTTTCCACACCGTGCCCGTGAAAGCCGGCTCGACGCCTTCAACGCTGATCCGGGCCGAGCACCCGCTCGATTTCAGCTATGAGTTCTCCGGCAACACGCATCAGGCGGAAGACGTCCTGGAGAGGACTTACACGAACGCCCTTCTGATCATGAAGGGCGACAAGATCGTCTATGAGAAGTATCGGAACTTCACCGGGCCTTCGACGCGGTTCCTGTCGATGTCCACGGCGAAGTCGATAACATCGATCCTCGTGGGCGCGGCGCTCGAGGATGGCTTCATCAGGTCGTTGGATGATCAGGTCACTGCCTATGTACCGGAACTGAAGGGCACCGCCTTCGACGGCGCCTCTGTCCGAGACCTGCTGCTGATGAAGTCCGGCGTCGACCGCGAGGACAACTATCGGCCCGAGCCCGGCAGCGCTCTGGCCCAGCTGCGCGAGGATACGATGATCCTCAACCGCCGTCGCACGGTGGACGAGGCCTTTGCCGTCAAGCGCGCGGACGAGCCGGGCGCGACATTCCGCTATTCGACGCTGAACACCAACGTGCTCGGCTGGGTGCTGGAGAAAGCGGTCGGAAAGCCGGTCAACGAATACATGAGCGAGCGGCTGTGGATTCCATTGGGAGCGGAGGCCGATGGCTTCTTCATGACCGACGGGCCACCGGGCGTCGGCCGACCGACCAACGGAATGGGCTTCAATGGTGTGCTGCGGGATTACGCCCGCATCGGACAGATGATGCTTCAGCAGGGCAGCGCGGGAGGCCGCCAGATCGTCTCACCCGAATGGGTCCGGGAATCGACGGTCCCGATCGGCCCGGAGCCGGCGGCCGGCCCCGAAGACCCGTGGGGCTATCAGTACCAGTGGTGGACGCTCGTGAACTCGAATGCCTACATGGCGATCGGCTTGCAGGGGCAGTTCATTTTCGTTGACCCCGACACGCGCACCGTAATCGTCAAAATGAGCTACTTGCCACTCGCCGGCAGAAAAGACGCCTACGAGGAAAACGAGGCATTCTTTCGCGCCGCATCCGCCTGGAGTCCCGGCCGGTAAGGACGGTTTGCGGCCTCAAAGCTGTGTGAACGGCGGAGCGGTCACCCGACCCCGAAATAATGAATGCGGTTCGCTCCCGCACCTTCTCCACCACACGAAGGCATGGGCGCCATCCAGTCGCGCGGTTCGGCCGGCTCGCGAGTTCCTTTGGCCAATGAGGATCGACGCGTTCCTCCCGCGACGATCCGTTTCAGCGCGATCAGACCGCTTGGCCTTCGCTCGGCACGAGCGAGGGCGCATCCTTGGAACCATACCCCCGTGGCCGGAAGAACAGCATGCCAAGCAGCAGTCCGCCGAGACCGACGACGCGTGTCACGGTATCGAACGTCGAGAAGGCGTAGACCCCTGCGGCGCCCAGGAAGAGCGCGCTGACCAGCGGATAGATTACGTAGAAGATAAACTGGCCGGGCGTGCGCCAGGTGTCGCGATGGAGCCAAGCGCACGCGAGGCCGGCCAAGCCATAGTAGAAGGCCACCTGCAAGGAGATGGCAGTCACCGAGGTAGCGAGGATCGCCCCTATACTCGGCATGAAGCTCGCCAGGAACATGAGCACCAGGCCGAGGCCGAGGATCAGGTACATGGCGTTCATTGGTGTCCGGGTCCGCTCATGGACCACACCGAAGATGCGTGGAAGCGAGCCGTCCCGGCCCATGGCGAAGAGCGTGCGGGAGAATTGCAACAGCAGGGTTTCCATCGCGGCAAGGCTCGAAAGTATCACGGCGAAGCTGGCGGCGAGCGCGCCGGTACGGCCAAGTCCGGACTCTTCCGCGATATGGTAAACCAGATTGTCGGCGAGATTCGGCGTTTCCTTGAGGTCGAACAGCACCAGGGTGGCGACTGCGAAAGCGACGAAGTAGGAAGCCGTCACGAACACGCTCAGGAAGCCGCCGGTGCCGGCACCGTCATGCTCGCTGGTCGTCTCTTCGCTCAAATTGGCGGTCACGTCCCAACCCCAGTAGAAGAACACGACGAGGAGCGCCGTGGAAGCGAGCGTCCCAGGGGGGTAATTCAAGCCGAACCATTCCCACGAGGGCAGGTTGACCGCGCCGTGGCGCATCGCGTGGACTGCAGCGGCGATAAGGACAAGGGTCAGGATCGCGAGCTGGATCACGGTCATGATCATCTGCACCTTGCTGCTAAGGCCGATGCCGATCATCAGCACGACACAGATCGCGATGAACCAGGCCGCGCCGATCGTGGTCGCCAGCACGACATTGTCAGCAAGGTGCGGGGCGAAGAAGCTTAAGGTCGCTGCTCCGAGCGGCGACGACCCGGTGACCGTGAACACGGCTGCCGCGACCAGCAGGGCCCACCCCGATGCAAAGCCAAGCGGCTTGCCGAACATCCGGCTCGTCCATTCGTAGCCGGCCCCCGCATTGGGCATCCGCGCGCCGAGCCCCTTGTACGCCACCGCTATGCCGATCATCGGAATGGCGAAAATGATCAGCGCACCGGGCGAGAGCACGCCGGCACTGCTGATGAGGGCGATAAGCGCCACGGACACGGAAAACCCTGGAGCGCTTCCCGCTACTCCCATGATGACCGATTCCGCCAACGACAGCGCACCGGTACGGAGCTTCGCCGTCATACCGCCGCTCCTGCCGGAGCGATGGCTGTTCCCGGTACGATTGGTTTGGCCCCGGCCCCGAAATCGCCTGACATCTCAAATAATCTCCCTGGATTGTCTGTCACGAAGCCCAGTCCTGCATTCCCAAGTCGCCAGGCGCAGCGAGACCGGCGGTGGCGAGGATGGCGCGCATCGGCTCTAGCTCGTCCCGATAGTTGCGCCAGTTGCCGATCGAGCGCCGATAGGCCGGCTCGCGGACCTGGCTGGCGCTCGCCGTGGTCGAGGGCGCACTGTTGCGATGAGGTTCTGCACAGGCGGCTTCCCAATCCAGGCCGCAATGCGCGAGCATCCGACGGGCTTGTCCCTCGACATCCTCGACAAGCACTTCATATTCGATCTCGAGTAAATCGTCCGGAAGGATGGTCTTCCAGTGGTCCATCAGCCGGTGATAGGCGGCGATGTAACGGCCGAGTTCCTGCTGGTCGTAGGAGTACGGGTAACCCTCGGCGAACCAGGTCTTCAGCATGGCATAGCCGGCATCCATCGGATCGCGACGCAGGTGGATAATTTTCGCCTGCGGCAGGGCCCGTCGGATCAGGCCGATATTGAGAAAGTTCATCGGCAGCTTGTCGATGAAGCGGGGCGCGGCGCCGCGCAGTCCCGCGAGACGTTCGAGATAGCCCCTGCCCAATACCGCCGGATCGATGGCTTGAGCCGCGGCGATCCGATCCTTGGGGGTCCGTTCTTGCGGTGGCGCTTTTTGCATTTCCGCCATCATCGCAGCAGGGAAAGCCGTCGGTTCGCCCAACGACTCCACCTGCGAATGACTCGACAGGATCCGTTCGGCGAGCGTCGTGCCCGTGCGCGGCAGGCCCACGATGAATATGGCGGCCGAGCCCTCCGTGGAATTCGTGTCGGCCGAGCCGTCCGCATGAGGAAATGCGCCGATCAGCGCCTCCATCATCCGCACATCCCGATCGACATCATAATCCATGTGCGACCGGCGCAGCTGCGCGCCGCGAGCCAGCACGCCGAAGCTGCGCGCGTGATCGCCAAGGTCTTCCTGCTCCTTGGCCAGCGCATAGAGAAGCTGGCCCTCGCCGCTCCAGCTTCCCACGCCTCGCGAAAGGCGGTCGCGAATGGCATCGACGTGATTGTT
>CBHCZH010000009.1:0-46245 GCA_965977975.1 uncultured bacterium | reverse complement strand
AGCCGTTCCTCGAACTCGCCGCGGTACTTCGCGCCGGCGATCAGCGAGCCCATGTCGAGACTCATCAGCCGTCGGCCCTTGAGGCTGTCGGGCACGTCGCCGTTGGCGATGCGTAGCGCGAGACCTTCGACTACGGCGGTCTTGCCGGTGCCGGGTTCGCCGATCAGCACCGGATTGTTCTTGGTCCGGCGAGCCAGGATCTGAATCGTGCGGCGGATCTCCTCGTCGCGGCCGATCACCGGATCGAGCTTGCCGTCGCGCGCGGCTTGCGTGAGATCGCGCGCGTACTTCTTCATCGCGTCGTAGGCGTTCTCGGCGCTCGCCGAGTGCGCGCCGCGCCCGCCGCGCAGAGCCTCGATCGCCGAGTTGAGACCCTCGGCGGTCACGCTCGCCGCCTTGAGCGCCTGGCCCGCCGCGGTTGTGGTGGAAAGGGCTAGTGCCAGCAGCAGCCTCTCCACGGTGACGAAGCTGTCGCCGGCCTTGTCGGCAACCTGCTCGGCCTGGTCGAGAACGCGAACGGTGTCGTTGTCGAGGCCCGGCGTCGCCTGGGCCCCGGAGCCCGACACGCCCGGAATTTTGGCCAGCGCTTCGTCCACCTTGGCGACCGCGGTCTTCGGATCGCCGCCCGCGCGCTGGATCAGCCCGGCGGCCATGCCTTCGCTGTCCTCGAGCAGCGCCTTGAGCACGTGCTCGGGGGTGATCCGCTGGTGATTGAGCCGGATCGCGACGGTCTGCGCCGACTGCAGGAACCCTTTGGCGCGATCGGTGAACTTCTCGAGATTCATCAGCAGCCCCTCGCATTCGTTTCGCGGTACATGGCGTTCTCGTTGCGCAACTCAAGGGGCCGGACCGCCGACAGGCTCGCACGGACCCGTCGCTCCAGAGGCGCGTACCTCCGGAGAATCCCCCACGGGCGCTACGCTGTCAGCAATCGCCCCGTTCGCAATTTGGGACGACCATGATCAGACGGACGACAAACCAATCTGCTGCGCGGTAGCCAATCAATTTCAGAGTGCCGCCTTCTCTTTCGACCCGCATCATCATCGCACGCACCGTCGCCGCCGGCAGGCGAAGATTCCCGTCAGAATTTACGTCAGCCGAGTTTACGATATCGATCAAATCTCGGGCTAACAGTCCCGCGCGTCTTGCATTTATTTTTCCGCTCAGTCCTATACCCGAACCCCCTATGTCTGATTGCGAATTGCAGACAATAAAGAAGCACATTTTGACGAATCTGTAACAAAGGTTGCCCGCTTCGCTAAGACTTTTGCTCCTACCAGTCCCTTCGATTATCCGATTGCCTTCGTTGTGCCCAAGGAGAAGAACAAAGCGTTCTGGCCTGTCCAGAGCTGCTTCGAAGGTTGCGGTGTGGAAGGCGCTGCCCTGCAGATTGCGCTTCAAAGCTTGGATATCGCGCGTGTCCTGCGCGGTCATTTGTCGCCCGAAGCGGGATCGGAACTGAACAGGATCGAGCGGAACCGTGTCGTACACGGCCACACCCGGAGGAATGTCGCGCCTGATCAACCCGTTTGCCTCCGCTCGCACGAAGTTCTGAAAATGATGTGGCCCATCGCTACCCTGCAAAAGGGAATCGGTGGTTCTTATTCGGAGCGGGTTTGGAGTAGGAATACTTCGCGTCAGGAACGCCATCGCGGCCTGCGATCTATAGAAGTTTTGCGTGGTGGGCCTGCCTCCGCGAGTCGAGGCAAGCAACCTGCGCGCAATCGTCGCAAGCTGAGTTGCTTGAGGTCGAACAACCGAACCGCTCTGTCTTGCTTGCTCCGCGATCTCACGGAGGTGGATTGGGATCGGCACTCTCCCAGGCCGCCTTTGCGCATAGGATGCATCAGCACTCAAAAGGGAAAGCGTGGTCGCGGCAGCAAGCAGCCAAGCCCACCTCATTGCAAATAGTCCCGGAAGGAGAAGCGGCTCGCGCCGAAGTGCTGGGGCGGGCTTGCGGCCTTCAGCGCCTGCTTTAAGAGAAGCGGCGCCATTGCGCCCGTCAGCAGGGCTGTTCTTGCGCTTGGAGGTGTTTCGCCCAGGAACCAGACGGCAGTCAGGCCTCCGGCAAGCAAGATGAAGATCGTGGTGACCGCCCAATATCCGAGCGATCTCGTTAGCTTTTCGTATCTTTCGTGGTCAAGGCTGTGACGGCCGTTGTACCACCAAAGAACTTCCTGGATTAGGGCGCCGAACGCGCCAAAACCGAACAGCTCGAGTGACGACATATGAAAGACCCCCCTTTTTCGTATTTGAGCAAGGAAAACCATTTCCTTAGAGGCTTGAAGAAGAAGCACCAAGTTCAAGAATGTAAAGGGCGCTCGGAGAAGCCGAAAAAGGGTCACTCGGCAATCGGCACGTCGACCTAACCTGTTTGTCGAACGAACTTCCGACATCGACCAGCAGCACTGGCATCGCGAGGTCCGCGTGCTATCCCTTTCGCATGAAAACCTTCCGCATCCTCGCCGCCGCGCTGCCGCTCGCGCTGCTTGTCGCCGCTCCCGCTCCGGCTCAGCAGGCCGAGCCGGTTCCGCTTGCCGACCTCGTCGCCGAAGTCGACATTCCCTACGAGACCTTTACGCTCCCCAACGGGCTCACCACGATAGTCCATACCGATCGCAAGAGCCCGGTGGTGGGCGTGACGATCTACTACCGCGTCGGCTCCAAGCACGAGCCGCGCGGACGCACTGGCTTCGCGCACCTGTTCGAGCATCTGATGTTCGGCGGCAGCGAGAACGTACCCAACTTCGACGTACCTCTCGAAGCGGCGGGCTCGACGGGCACCAACGGCTCGACCTGGTACGACCGCACCAACTACGTCGAGACCGTGCCGACCGGCGCGCTCGACCTTGCGCTGTTCATGGAAAGCGACCGCATGGGCCACCTCCTCGGTGCGGTCACTCAAGACAAGCTCGATAAACAGCGCGGCGTGGTCCAGAACGAGAAGCGGCAGGGCGACAACCAGCCTTACGGCCTTGTCGACTACAAGATCGGCGACGCGCTGTTCCCGGTCGGCCACCCCTATCGCCACTCGACGATCGGCTCGATGGCCGACCTCGATGCGGCGAGCCTCGCCGACGTGCGCAAGTGGTTCATCGACAACTACGGACCCAACAACGTCGTGCTGGCGCTCGCCGGCGACATCGATGCGGCGGCCGCCCGGCCCACGGTCGAACGGTGGTTCGGGGACATCCCGCGCGGGCCCGAAGTGGTCCAGACCACCTCCGAGCCGGTAACGCTGGCCGCTCCGGTGCGCGAGGAGATGACCGACCAGATTCCGGTTACCCGCATCTATCGCGCCTGGAGCGGCCCGGCGCTCACCGATCCTGACGCCGTCCCGCTGGCGCTCGGCATGCATGTGCTCGGCGGGCTTGCCAGCTCGCGGCTCGACAACGCGCTGGTGCGTGGCGAGCAGCTCGCGGTGGCCGTGACGGCCCGAGCCGATCAGCACGAACAGTTGAGCTTCCTGCAAGCAACGATGGACATCAAGCCGGGCGTCGACCGGGCCACCGCCGAGCGGCGCTTCGACGAGATCATCGCCGAACTGGTCGCCATGGGTCCCACCGAAGACGAGCTGAAGCGCGCGGCCACCCAGATGGTCTCGGCCGAAATCGGCGCGCTCGAGCAGGTCGGCGGCTTCGAGGGCAAGGGCGCGACGCTTGCCGAGGGTCTGCTCTACGCGGGCGATCCGAAACAGTACAAGGAAGAGCTCGAACAGATGGCCGCGCTGGGCCCGGCGCAAGTGCAGGCGGCCATGCAGCGCTGGCTGTCGCGGCCCTCCTATACTCTCGCAGTCGTGCCCGGAGAACGCACCGAGGACGGCGCGCTGATGGGCGGCTGGGGCGACGAAGGCACCGTGCCCGCCCCAACCCCCGACGCCCGCGAGCCCGCGCCCCCGCTGGCGACGGGACCGAAGCGCGAGGCGCCACTCGTCGCTCCGGTCGGCGAGCTTACCTTCCCGCAAGTTGAGCACGCCACACTGTCGAACGGTATCCCCGTCACCCTGGCGCGCCGCACTTCGATCCCCAAGGTCAGCCTCGCGCTGAGTTTCGATGCCGGCGACGCGGCCGATGGTGGGGCCCGCGCAGGCACCCAGTCGCTGATGATGGCGCTGCTCGAGGAGGGCACCAGGACGCGCAGCGCGGAGGAGATCGCGGTCGAGCAGGAACGACTCGGCGCCACGATCGCCGCCGGCACTTCGACCGACCGCAGCACCGTTTCGATGACTGCGCTCGTCGCCAACTTGCGTCCCTCGCTCGAGCTGATGGCCGATATCGTCCTCAATCCGGCTTTCGAGCCGGCCGAAGTGGCGCGGCTGAAGGACCAGCGGCTCGCCGAGATCGCGCAGGAACAGGCCGATCCGAACGCCCTAGCATATCGCGCGCTCGGCCCGGTGATCTACGGGGATGCTCACCCCTACGGATCGGTCGGCGGCACCGGCAAGGCGTCGGTGATCGAGGCGCTGACGCCCGAGGCGCTGGCCGGCGAGCACCGCCGCTGGCTCCATCCCGGCGCGGCCCGCTTCACCGTCGTCGGCGACGTGACGATGGCCGAACTGCTGCCCGCGCTCGAAGCAGCGTTCGGCCGCTGGCTGAGGCCCGCCTATGCGGCAGCGGGCAAGAACCTCGACGTGCCCATACCGCCCGCCGCGCGTCGGCTGATCGTGATCGACCGCCCGAACTCGCCGCAATCGGTCCTCCTGCTCGCCCGGGTGTTGCCGCTGGAGGGCACGCAGCCAGGCATGGAAGCGCTCGACCTCGCCAACGAGGTGATCGGCAACGGCTTCCTGTCGCGGCTCAACATGGACCTGCGCGAGGACAAGGGCTGGACTTACGGCATCCGCAGCTCGCTCGCCGGTGTTGCCGGGTCGCGCTCGCTGACCGTCTACACTCCGGTGCAATCCGACCGTACCGCCGATTCGATCCGCCTCATCCTCGAGGACATGACCCAGTTCGCGAGCGGCGCGAAAGGCGTCGACGAAACCGAGCTGCAGCGCGTCACCGACGGCAACATCCGCGGCCTGCCCAACTCGTACCAGACCAACAGCCAAGTGCTCGGCGCGCTGCTCAACAACCAGCTCTACGGCCGGCCCGACGACTACCAGCGCCAGCTGCCCACGATCTACCGCAACATCGGCGCCGCCAAGATCGACACCGCCGCGCGCCAGTACCTCGCGCCGGACCAGCTCGCGATCATCGTGGTCGGTGACCGCAAGCAGATCGACGAGCAGCTCGCGGGGCTGGGGATGGAGATCGAGTACCTGAGCGCGGAGGAGCTTTAGGGCCGTCGGGGAGTCGGCTGAACGCGCCTAGACCTCGCCGGGACCAGGGCCCACTGCGGAATCGGCCGGGCAGGCCACCGGCTGGTAGCCCGTCTCGCCCGGGCCGAAGCAGATATCCTGCTCGACACGAGCTGCCAGCAATTCGCCGGCCTTCAGCCGCGCTGAAGGTCCCCTGGCGAAGAGCGCAAAATGGGGTGCCAGGAAGACTTTCCAGAAGTCGTCCCGCTTGCCGCCGCGCGCCTCTTGCTCGAGTGCCGTATCGAGCGGGATAGCTTCGTCGCCCATGGTGATCGAAGTGATGTTGACCGTCAGGTTGCCTCGCCGGAACAAAACTCCCGAGCCGGTTGCCGCGACGACTTCTCCCGATGCCGCGGCGCCTACCGGAATGACTACTGTTTCACCGATCGTGACCGGACTGTTGACGCGCAGCCTGACCGGGTCGCCGGGCTGGGCGCGATCGCTGTCGACCTCGCGCAGAACCATCAAATCGATCGTGCTGCCTGCCGGGAGCACCAGAACAGCAGCCGCTGCCGGCCCGGTTGCAGCCGTGATCGATGCCTGCGCTGCCGCAGCGGTTGTCAGCAAGAATGTTCCGAAACCCATTGGCTGCCCCTATCGCGCTCCTTGTTAACGCAATTCGCCATAGTAGTCTGTCATTGACTTCAGAGCTTGCGATGTACTTAACTTGGGGGGAAATCATGCGTAAATACAAAGCTGTCGTCGCGTCCATGGCCATTGCTGCGACGGCCTCGCTCCATGTCGCTGCCGACGCGCGCGACCGTGATCGAGCCTTCGTGATCGTGAACGAAGATGTCGGCGTACCGGTGTTTCCTTACGACATCACCGACCGCCCGTACGAGGTGCTGGGTGAGATCGAGACCAATGTCCGCAAGGCGACGATCTTCAGCAAGTCTCCCTCCCAGCAGAAGATTTACGAGGAACTGTGGGAGCGCGCCGAGAGGATGGGCGCCGACGCGGTCATCAATGCGAGCTACGGCGATGCCCGAGTGACGGCGATGAGCTGGGGCGCGTCGAAGGCCACCGGCGTTGCAGTACGTTTCCTTCCGCAAGGCCAAGCCGCTACGCCGGCCGACTGAATCGACGACAGGGCCGGCCGCCGGAGCGGCGGCCGGCCCTCTATGGCGCGATCGACGCGCCCCGGTCGACGGCCACGTCGCGCCCCAGAACTTCGCGATCAGCAGTCAAGCTGGCAGCAAGCCGATCGATGAGCGCTTCGGGTGGAGATCGAGTTATCTGAACGCAGAGGAGCTTTGGGGTTCGTCAATAGACATCGTCAAACCGCCAGCCTGTAAGTTCAAGGAGCAACGAGCCGAATTCGTGCATGGCGCCATTCTCGGGACTCCAGCGTTTGATGAAGTGGTAGCCCTCTCGGTCGATCGCCTCGACAATCCACTCGGAGCCATCAAGTCCGAGCGTGCAGTCGGCAGGCTGCTGATCAAGCAAATGGCTGCGCGCAAGGAAGTTTTGGATCCGAGCCCATTCATCCCCGGTCAGAGGTCGCTCCAGCCTATCGGCGACGTTGCCAGGATCGTAGCCACCGGCACCAGAAAGACGAATGGCCACCAGTGTTGGCGTTTCGTGGGTCGCGCCCTCGAGCCGGACAATGACGGGGTTGTCGAAGGTAGGCAGCCAAATGAAGCGCAGGACCATTCCGGCGTCTGCTCCCCGCGCCTGGGCCACGAGCGGCCGCTCGGCTGCTGCCGCGAGGTGACTCGAGAACCATCGCTGCTGAAAGTCGTCGAGCACCATCATCGGGCGCGCAAGCTGAAGCCCGACGTCGAGAGAACAGTCGACCGGTCGATCGTACAGCGATCGTGGGAAGAACTCCCCGGATCGAACCGACGCGTCCTCTAAGGAAATCGCGTTCGCCTGCGCCGCGTCGCCACGGCAACCTGTCGAGAGAAGGAACAGCGCGGTTCCGGCCAGCCTGATCGAGTCGCGTTTCATCGCGTGATATATTATCACGTCATTCGTGCATTGAAATGGTGCCAAGCCAGCTTTGCTCCAAAGCTTCGCGGCTGGCGCTAGAATCGCCCGCGCATCGCCTGATAGGCGGCCGCAGCGACCGTGTTGGCGAGATTGAGCGAACGGATCCTGTCCGATCGCATCGGCAAGCGGAACTGGCGCCCGGGATAGGCACGCCAGATCGCTTCCGGAATGCCCTTGGTCTCCTGCCCGAACACGAGGATCGCGTCCTCGGGATAGACCGCATCGTAGAACGAGGCGGAGCCGTGCTCCTCGAACAGGAACAGCTGGTCGGTTCGCGGCTGCCGCTCGGTCACGAACGCCTCCCAGCTGGCGTATTCGGCCAGGCGCACGTGGGGCCAGTAGTCGAGACCCGAACGTTTGACGCGCGCGTCCGACAGCACGAACCCGAGCGGGCGGATCAGGACCAGCTCCGCATCCAGCGCCACGCAGGTACGCCCGACCGCGCCGGTATTGCCAGGAATCTCGGGCTGGACGAGGACGATGCTCAGCGGCATCGCGAGGCCTATCCCAGCTTCCCCTTCAGCACTTCGTTGACCACGCCCGGGTTGGCCTTGCCCTGCATCGCTTTCATCGTCTGGCCGACGAAGAAGCCGAACAGCGCCTCCTTGCCCGCTTTGTACTGCTCGACCTTGTCGGCGTTGTCGGCGAGGACTTTGTCGATGGCGGCTTCGATAGCGCCGCTGTCGCTTTCCTGCTTGAGGCCTTCGCGCTCGACGATCGCGGCGGCGCTGTCGCCGGTCTCCAGCATCTTCTCGAGCACCTGCTTGGCGATCGAGCCCGAGATCGTACCTTTGCCGATCAGCGCGAGCAGCTCGGCCGCCGGGGCGTGGCCGACGGGCGAGTCCGCGAGCTCGTGCCCGGCCTTGTTGAGGGCGCCGAAGAACTCGGAGATCAGCCAGTTAGCGGCCTGCTTGGCGACCTCGGCTTCGCCCTTGCTCTGCGCGGCAGCGGTTTCGCCGAGCAGCGCTTCGAACCAGCGAGCGGTCTCGACCTCGGCGGTGAGCACGCCGGCGTTGTAAGCAGAGAGGCCGAGCGCCTCGATGTAACGCCGCCGCTTGGCGTCGGGCAGCTCGGGCAGGCTGGCGCGGCATTCTTCGAGGAAGCCGTCGTCGAGCTCGAGCGGCAGCAGGTCGGGATCGGGGAAGTAGCGGTAATCGTGCGCGTCTTCCTTGCTGCGCATCGAGCGCGTGGTGCCGGTGTTCGGGTCGAACAGGCGGGTCTCCTGCACCACCGTGCCGCCGTCCTCGATCAGCTCGACCTGGCGGCGCGCCTCGTGCTCGATCGTCTGCATGACGAAGCGCACCGAGTTGACGTTCTTGGTCTCGGTCCGCGTCCCGAACGCCTCGCCGGGCTTGCGCACGCTGACATTGACGTCGGCGCGCATCGAGCCTTCCTCCATATTGCCGTCGCACGAGCCGACATAGCGGAGAATCGCCCTCAGCTTCCGCAGATAAGCCCCTGCTTCCGCGGGAGAACGCATGTCGGGCCGCGACACGATCTCCATCAGCGCGACGCCCGAGCGGTTGAGGTCGACGTAGCTCATCGTCGGGTGCTGGTCGTGCATCAGCTTGCCCGCATCCTGCTCGACGTGGATGCGCTCGATGCCGATGCGCTTGTCCTCGGCGATGCCGGCTTTCTCGTCAGCCTCGATCGTCAGCGCGCCTTCGCCGACGAGCGGATGGTAGAGCTGCGAAATCTGATAGCCCTGCGGCAGGTCGGCGTAGAAGTAGTTCTTGCGGTCGAACCGGCTCCACGCGTTGATCTTGGCCTCGATCGCCATGCCCGTGCGCACCGCCTGGCGAATGCACTCCTTGTTCGGCACCGGCAGCATGCCCGGCATCGCCGCGTCGACGAGGCTGACCTGCGCGTTCGGCTCGGCCCCGAACTGGGTCGAGGCGCCCGAGAATAGTTTGGCCTTGCTGGTGACCTGGGCATGGACCTCGAGGCCGATCACGACCTCCCATTCGCCTGTGGCGCCGTGGATGCGATAAGTTGATTCGGTCATCAGTAAATTTCCAGCACGATGGCTTCCCCTTGCGAGGAAAACTCGATCAGGACCGATTCATAAGGCCCTTCTTCGGAATGAAATTCAATGTAGTCGCCGGAAGCGAAGTTCAATCGCAAGATTAGCGGATCGACCAGTTCAAAGTGCGAAGGCCGCTGACCGGCAAGTTTCCATACCGGAGCCTCAGACGGTCCTCCTTCCCAAGTTTCAAGCTCACCCGCTATGCAGAACGCCGCCCGGTGGGTGGATTGAAGACGCTGAATTCGGCCAAAGCTCAGTTGGAAGTCATGCAGGCCTAGTCCGATGAAGTGCACCTCATCCGACTTACACCCGTCGTTCAGCAGACCGACGATATTTGAATCGAAGGCTCGCATGGCCTTAGGCGAAGCTGGCCTTCACCACCACTTCTCCGGCTTCGCCGTGAACCCCGCCCGCTGCTCGATCGCCAGCCCGGCATCGAGCACGCCCTGCTCGTCGAACGGCTTGCCGATGATCTGCAGGCCGAGCGGCAGGCCAGCCGAGTTGAGCCCGGCGGGGACGCTCATCGCGGGCAGGCCGGCGAGGCTGGCGGGGACGGAGAACACGTCGTTCAAGTACATCGCCAGCGGGTCGTCGAGCTTGTCGCCGAGCGCGAAGGCGGCGTTGGGCGTGGTCGGGGCGAGGATCACGTCGCACTGTGCCCAGGCCTTCTCGAAGTCGCGCGCGATCAGCGTGCGGACCTTTGATGCCTGGGTGAAATAGGCATCGTAGAACCCGGCCGAGAGCACGTAAGTGCCGATCAGGATGCGGCGCTTGACCTCGTCGCCGAAGCCGGCGGCGCGGGTCGCGGCGTACATTTCCTGCAGGTTGGCGCCCTGTGGCAGCTCGCGCAGGCCGTAGCGCACCCCGTCGTAGCGGGCGAGGTTGGAGGAGGCTTCGGCGGGGGCGATGATATAGTAGGCCGGCAGCGCGTACTTGGTGTGCGGCAGGCTGATGTCGACGACTTCGGCGCCCGCATCCTTGAGCCAGGCGATGCCCTGATCCCACGACTTGAGGATTTCCTCGTCGGTGCCTTCCATGCGGTATTCGCGCGGGATGCCGACTTTCTTGCCTTTGAGGTTGGCGTCGAGCGAGGCGCTCCAGTCCGGCACCGGCAAGTCCAGGCTGGTCGAATCCTTCGGGTCGAACCCGGCCATCGCCTCGAGCATGATCGCGCAGTCCTCGACCGAACGCGCCATCGATCCGGCTTGGTCGAGCGAGCTGGCGAAAGCGACGATGCCCCAGCGGCTGCAACGGCCGTACGTCGGCTTGATCCCTGAAATGCCAGTCAACGCGGCGGGCTGGCGGATCGAGCCGCCGGTGTCGGTGCCGGTCGCCGCCGGCGCGAGCCGCGCGGACACCGCCGCGCTCGAACCGCCCGAGGAGCCGCCCGGCGCGAGGTCCGCGTTACCGCCGCCCGCCTGCCGCCACGGGCTGACCACGTTGCCGAAATGGCTCGTCTCGTTGGACGAGCCCATCGCGAACTGGTCCATGTTGAGCTTGCCGAGCATTCCGGCGCCCGCGTCCCACAGCTTCTGGCTGACGGTGCTCTCGTACTCGGGCACGAAGCCTTCGAGGATGTGGCTCGCCGCGGTTGTCTGCACGCCTTTGGTGGCGAACAGGTCCTTCATCCCGATCGGCACGCCCGCCATCTTGCCGAGCGGCTTGCCCGCGGCGCGGTCGGCGTCGACCTTGTCGGCCGCTTCGAGCGCGCGCTCGGGCGTGGCGACGATGAAGGCGTTGAGCGCCGAGGCCGCAGCGACATTGGCGTTGAACGCCTCGGCGACCTCGCGCGCAGTGAAATCGCCCGCGGCGACGCCGTCGCGGATCGCCTTGACGCCGAGTTCGGTGATCTCAGTCATGCGCGGCATCCTTCGACAAGCTCAGGATGAGCGGGGTTGGGTTTAGGGCTCAAAACAAACTCCGCTCGTGCTGAGCTTGTCGAAGCACGCTGGCCGGGGACGTGGCCCATCACTCGATCACCTTAGGCACGCCGTAGAACCCGTGCTCGGCCGCCGGAGCATTGGCGAGCACTTTGTCGCGCACGCCGCCGCCGGTCAGCGGATCGGCGTCGACCACGTCCTCGCGCAGGCGCAGCTGCTGCGGGATCACCGCGGTCATCGGCTCGACGCCGGTCACGTCGACCTCGCCGAGCTGCTCGACCCAGGCGAGGATTCCATTCAGTTCGGGCACCATCCGGTCGAGATCGGCCTCGGCCGTGCGGATGCGCGCCAGCGAGGCGATCTTCGCCACGGTTTCGCGAGTGACAGACATGCGCGCGGCGTTAGCGGGGCGCCTCGACGTCGTCTAGTCGATGGGTGGGCCGACAACCTCACCGTCGATGCGGATTACGCGCGCTTCGCTGACTTCGATGACCGAGTCGGGTCCGAGGACGGGCGGCCCCGTCGGCGCGGGCGGATGTTCAAGTGCGGCGCCCGGCCTGAACAGAAGCAAGTCGTAGTTGGCCGACCGCACGATCGCGACATACCTGGCACCTCCAGGTGCCTCGCCCAAGTCGAGCGCAACGCAACGATCGTCGCATTGGTATGGATTGGCGACCAGGTAATCGAGCACCCGCTCGCGGAGTTCGTCGTCGTCAGGCTGGACGCGCAGCTTGAAATCGGCGCGGGTCTTGTTGGTCTCGTCGAATGTCGCATAGACGCGCTCGTTCTGACTCAGCGCGGCCTCGGCCAGCTCCGCGACCTTGGCGTTTCCGCTTTTCGACAACCGCTCGAGCGCCTTGCGGCCCGGGGAGCCGAAATCCCAGCGCAGCGCGGTGAAGTCGAACTGTTCGACCGGCACTTTTCCCGATTCGAGCCGAGCGACCTGGTTGCGCGTCGAGATCGCGCCGAAATCGAAGATCGGCAGCGCCAGGAGCAGCGCGAGGCCGCACACGAACAGCCCGAGGTGGAACGTCGCGCTTCGCAAGTACCCGGCCCAGCCGGCCTTACGCCCGCGGACGAGCGCCGCCCAGTAGCCGACGCCGCAGACGCAGGCGACGAAGATCGCGACGAGGCCCCACAGCCGCTCGGGCGCGATGCCGTACTGGCCGATCCTCAGCCCCATCGAGACAGCCGCGAACACCGCCAGCGGCAGGATCACGGCGGCGAGCATCCACCCCGCGATGCGCATCACCCGCGAGCCGGTCATCGCTTCGTCGCTCTGGCGCGCGATTGCGTTGGCGAGCACGAACGCGCCGGCCGCGCAGGCGAGCAGCAGCGGCGTGGCGCTGCGCGTCGTGTCCCACAGCATTTGAGGACCCTGTACGGCGGTCGCGAGCAGGAAGATCACCAGGCCCACCGCGAGCGGCACCGCCAGTAGCGAAGCGACCAGCAGAACTACGGTCTGCATCGTCGCCAGCACCTTGAGCTGGTTGCGGATCGTGCCGAGCGCCGCGCCCGCGGCGAAGCCCGAGAACGTCCAGCCGAACTCGCCTTCGTCCATCAGGTCGCGCAGCAGGTCGATCTTGAGGAGGTGAAACAGCTCGCTCATCATCACCAACACGAGCCACGAGAGCCCGGTGAAGGCGAGCGCGCCGGCGGCGCTGATCGCGTCGGTCCAGACGTGCCCGTAGATCTCGCTATAGGGCGTAGCGAAGCGGCGGCGGTGGAACTCGGCCTGGAACAGCGGCAGCGCCAGCGCGGTCGCGACCACACCGGCGGCGAAGCCGTATTGCTCGTCGGGCAAGTACTCGCCGTATTGCACCGCGCGCCAGGCGAGCCCGGCCATGACCAGGCCGGCCGCGACGGCAAATATCGCCGGCTCCTTCCAATTATCGCGCTCGACGGTGAACGCGGCGGCGATCGATCCGAAGAACAGGAACGCAGCCGCGGCCATCTGCCACGGCACGTCGTCGTTGCCCTGGGTGATAAGATGGATCAGCAGCCCTGCGAAGCCGAGCAGGCCCGCCAGCAGCCACGGCCGCAGCGGCCAGTCCTGCGCAGCCTGGATCGTATTCTCGTCCGCGGTTTCGTCGCTCATGCCCGGTCCCCTCGCTGGCGTGCGAAGGTCATGCCCGCACCCCCGGCGAGAATCATGAGCAAAACGTGAGCAATTGGCCAGAGGCGGCCAAGTCGGGCGCTACTGCGCTCCTGCCGGCGCCTCCGGCTGCGGCGGGGCGGCCGCCCCGCCCTCACCCGCTGGCGCCTGCTGAGCCATCATCTGCTGCAACGTCTGGAAGCGGCGCTCGACTTCGGCCATCGGCATGAAATCGACCAGCTCGATCTCGAACGTGAGGTCGGCGTTGGGGGGCACACCCTCACCCGTCTGCGGGTTGATCCGCCCTTCGGCGCCGTAAGCCTTGTCGGCCGGAATCTCGACCGTGTACTTGCCGCCGCGCTGCATCTGCAGCGCCGCCTCGCGAAAGCCGGGGACCATGTTTTCGAGCGGCAGCGGCGTACCCTCGGGCAGGATGCCCGGAACCGGGAGCGGGATCGGCTGCGACTTGTCGAACACCGTGCCGTCCGCGAGCTTGCCGGTGTAGTGGACGAAGACCACGTCGGTCGCCTTGGGACTGTCGCCGGTACCGGCACGAATCTCGTCGATGCTCACGCCCTTGGGCGCGGTGAACCAGGCGAAGGCGCCAGCGATGGCAAGGCCGATCACGATGCCGAGGAACAGCATGACCAGCGATCCGCGCGAGATCGGCTTGATGGGTACGCGGGTGACTTCGGCCATGGCTCTATCCTGGATGCAAAAAGGGCGTGAGGTTCGAGCCCCGCGCCCCTTTGGCTCAGCTCACTTGCACTGGCAAGCGATGCTTATTTCACGCCGTCGCGCTCCATCCGCTTGCGCTCGAGCTTGCGGGCGCGGCGCACCGCCGCGGCCTTCTCGCGGGCGCGCTTCTCGCTCGGCTTCTCGTAGTGGCGGCGCAGCTTCATCTCGCGATAGACGCCTTCGCGCTGCAGCTTCTTCTTGAGCGCGCGCAAGGCCTGCTCGACATTGTTATCGCGGACCATGATCTGCATAAACTAAAGCCACCTCTTGTCTGGTCTGACGGGGAGAGCCCGCGTGATCGGCGCGGGATGCACCATTCGTGTAAGCAATGAATTACCGGGCCGAATCCTCGCGGATCGGCTCGAACGAGGGCGCCCCTATGCCAAAGCGGCGCTGTTGGCAAGGATTTGCCGACAGGGAGTGTCGCGGCTAAGGCCGCCCGCATGGATGCCCCCTCTCCCTTCATCGCCAGCCTTCATGTCGCGCTGGGCGGCGCGATCGGCTCGGTGCTGCGCTACCAGCTCGGCCGGGGCATGACGCACTGGCTCGGCGCGCAGGCGGTGACAGTGTTTCCCTGGGCGACGCTGGCGGTCAACCTGCTCGGCAGCTTCGCGATGGGGTTGCTCGCGGGGTTCCTCGCGCGTCACGGCCAGGGAGGCGAGCAATGGCGCCTGCTGCTGGGCGTCGGGTTGCTCGGCGGGTTCACCACCTTCTCCGCCTTCAGCCTCGAACTGATGGTGCTGGCCGAGCGCGGCCAGGCGGCGCAGGCGTTCATCTATGCCGCCGTCTCGGTGCTCGCGGGCCTGAGCGCGCTTTACATCGGCCTGATCGCGATGCGGGTAACCGGGTGAGCCCTTCCGAAGCCCCTCAGGAAGTCCGCCAGTTCACCGTCGCGCCCGACGATGAGGGCATCCGGCTCGACCGCTGGTTCAAGCGCCACTTGCCGCAAATCGGTTTCGCCACCGTGTCGCGGTGGGCGCGCACCGGGCAGATCCGCGTCGATGGCAAGCGCGCCAGGCCGGAGGATCGGCTTACTGCCGGCCAGTTGCTGCGCGTTCCTCCGGGCGGCGACGCCGCCAAGCCCAAACCGAAGCGCCGCGAACCGACCGCCGAACAGCTCGCGGCGGCCGAAGCCATGCTGATCCAGCGCACCGACGCCGCGCTGGTGCTCAACAAGCCGCCGGGCCTCGCCACGCAAGGCGGTACCGGCACCCACCTTCACGTCGACGGGCTGCTCGACGCCTTCGCCGATGAGGACGAGCCGCGCCCGCGCCTCGTCCACCGGCTCGACAAGGACACCTCGGGCGTGCTGCTGGTCGCGCGCACCCCGGGGAGCGCGGCGTTCTTCTCGAAGCGCTTCTCCGGCCGTTCCGCCAAGAAGATCTACTGGGCGCTTGTGGTCGGTGTGCCCGAGGTCGACGACGGCACGATCGACGCCCCGCTCGCCAAGCAGCCCGGCACCGGCGGCGAGAAGATGCACGTCGACACCGAGAACGGACAGGCGGCGAAAACCCGCTACCGCGTGCTCGACCGCGCCGGCAACCGCGCCGCCTGGGTCGAGCTCCAGCCGCTCACCGGCCGCACTCACCAGCTGCGCGTCCACATGGCGGCGATCGGCCATCCGATCGTCGGCGACGGCAAGTACGGCGGGCAGGAGGCGTTCCTGACCGGCTCGATCAGCCGCAAGATGCACCTGCATGCGCGCCGCCTGGTAATCGATGCGCCCGGCGGCGGCACGCTCGACGTCACCGCCGAGCTGCCCGAGCATTTCGCCGCCAGCATGGATCAGCTCGGCTTCGATCCGGCCGCCAGCCCCGCGGAGCCGCGGCAAAGCCCGCCCCCGCCTCCGCGCGCGGCGAAGAAGCAGGCCGCCAAGGCCCACGCCAAGCAATACCGCAAGGCCCGCCGCGGCGAGCGGCGCAGCCGGGGCGCTGCGCCAGCGAACAAGAGCAAGCGCTGATGCACCCCAACCCGCTGTTCCGGGTCGAGGACCGCGCGCTGCTCGAAAGCCTGATCGAGGAAATCGGCTTCGGCATGGTCTTCGCGCAGACGCCCGACGGCCCGCGTGTCGCGCACGTGCCGCTGGTCTCGAACGGGGCCAAAGACTCTGGGGCAGCGGTCCACTTCCACCTCGCGCGCGGCAACGCGCTGACGCGGCACATTGTCGGCACGACCGCGCTGGCGGTGCTCAACGGTCCGGACGCCTATGTCAGCCCACGCTGGTATTCCGACCGCGGGCAAGTGCCGACATGGAACTATGTCTCGCTCGAGCTCGAAGGGCCGGTGCGGCAGATGGACGAGGACGGCCTCCACGGCCTGCTCGAAGCGATCGGTGCGCGGCAGGAAGCTCGCGTCGAGACCGGCGAGCCATGGCAGCCCGAGGAAGTGCCGGGCGAGCTCTGGAACAAGCTCGTCAAGGCGATTGTCGGCTTCGAAATGGAAGTGCGCGCCTGGCGGCCGACCTTCAAGCTTTCGCAGAACAAGCCGCCGGAGGAGCGGGTGAAAGTCGCCGATGCGCTCGAAGCGAACGGCTCGCCCGCGCTCGCCGCGTTGATGCGCAGGTTCGCGGCATGACCGTCCGTCTTGCCGTGTTCGACTGCGACGGCACGCTCAGCGACGGGCAAGCGGCGATCTGCGCGGCGATGGCCGAGGGTTTCGCCGAGGCCGGCCTCGCCAAGCCCGATCCGCACCAGGTGCGCCGCATCGTCGGGCTGAGCCTGCCGAGCGCGATTGCGCGGCTTGCTCCCGACGAGACGCCCGAAGCGCATGTCCGCGCGGTCCAGGCCTACAAGCAGGCCTTCTTCCGCGCCCGCGAGCGCGGCCTGGTGCAGGAACCGTTGTTCGAGGGGATCGCAGAGCTGCTCGGCCGCCTGCATCGCGCCGGCTGGACGCTCGGCGTCGCCACCGGCAAGTCCGACCGTGGCCTGGCCGGCTGCCTCACCATGCACGGTGTGTTCGACCTGTTCCTGACGCTCCAGACTGCCGACCGCCATCCGTCGAAGCCGCATCCCGCGATGCTCGAGACCGCTATGGCCGAGGCGGGCGCGCTCCCCGCCGACACCGTGATGATCGGCGACACCGTCTACGACATCGAGATGGCCGTCGCCGCCGGCTGTCGTGCGATCGGCGTCGCCTGGGGTTATCACGAACCAGCCGAGCTGCTCGCCGCTGGCGCTGAGGCGGTCGCCGAGACCCCCGAACAGTTGTGGGAGCTGCTCAATGGGTGATCCGAAAGACGATACCGCGCGCCAGCGTTGGATGGCGATCCAGTTGATGCGTATCGGTGGCGTTGTCTTCGCCATCCTGGGTATGCTGATGACGCGAGACGTTGTCGTCATCGGCGGCGATCAAAACCGCCTAGTCGGATACGGATTTATAGTGATCGGGTTGCTGGACGCCCTTTTCGTCCCCCAATACCTCGCCCGCAAATGGCGTAGCCCCATCGAATGAAGCGCTTCTGGAAGGATGTCGCGGTCGAGGAAAGCGGCGCAGGGTTCCGCGTCACGCTCGATGGCCGCCCGATCCGCACGCAGATCGGCGCGGCGCAAATCGTGCCGACGCGCGCACTCGCCGAAGTCCTCGCCGAGGAATGGCGGCGGCAAGGTGAGGAGGTCGATCCGCAAGCCTTCCTGCTGCGCGACCTCGCCGACTACGCGATCGATCATGTCCCAACCGACCGCATGGGGACCATCGCTAAGCTGCTGCCATACGGCGAAACCGACACGCTCTGCTACCGCGCCGATCCGGACGAACCGCTGTATCGTCGCCAGCGCGAGCTATGGGATCCGCTGCTGGCCGATCTCGAGACCCGCCACGGTACGCGCCTCGAGCCGCACTCTGGCATCGTCCATCGTCCCCAGCCCGCGGCCGCCATGACGCGCCTGCAAGATTTGCTCGCGGCCCAGGACGACTTCACGCTCGCCGCTCTCCACACCTTGGCCCCGCTCGCCGCCTCGCTGACGGTAGCCCTCGCCGCGCTCGAGCCGGATGCAGACGCAGCGGCGCTGTTCGCCGCCGCCAACTGCGAGCAGGACTGGCAAGCGGAGTTGTGGGGCTGGGATGCCGAAGCCGAACAGGCGCGCGCGCGAAAGCTGGCGGCGTTCGAAGCAGCGGCGAGCTTCGCCCGTTTGGCGCGTGGATAGGGTTTCGCCAGTGAGCATGGATCCTCCCCCTTTGACGGGGGCGGGGGCGGCCGCGCTGGGGCTGACGGTGGGGGCCCGGAGTGAGCTGAGCTTGCGGTGGCCCCCTCCGTCCGCTTCGCGGACACCTCCCCCGTTAACGGGGGAGGACCCGAACCCGTCAGCGAACGCTTCCAGGTTTTAACTAACCCACCCACTCCGCGACGTCGTTCGCCACCTGATTCGCCGCCTGGTTGAGTGCCGGGCCGACGGCGTTCGCTTCGGCTGCGGCGGGAACGCGGCTTTCGAAGCGGCGGGTCTGGACCTGGCCGCCCGGGCGCTGAAGCACGCCGTCGTAGCGCACCACCACGCTCGCGGTGGCGACGTCGTAGCCCATATCGATCAGCTGGCCCGACAGCGTCGTGACGGCGTTGTAGCCCAAATCCCCCTCGCGCACGACGAGCCGGTTGCCTTTCGAACGGATCGTTTCGGCGACGAGGTTCTGGAACAGCCGCGCCGGCTTTTCGACCCACACAGCATCCTTGAGGTAAGCGAGGCTGGAATCGGTCGTCTGCACCGGCACACGGGTTACGTTGAGCCGCTGATCGGCGCTCGGCTCCAGCACCGCCAACGCCGAGGATGCCGGGCCGGTCGTCGAGGCACCTGCGGGAATCGTGCGCGATGGTGTCAGGGTCAGCAGGCTCGCCGGCGGGTCTGCGCCAAGACTGAGGCAGCCGGCCAGCGGCAGCGCCATGATAGCGGGGAGCAGTGCCTTCTTCAGCATTCGATGGCCTCCCTCAGGGCTCATATTCGGGCAGCTTCGTGCCGCCGACCAGCGAGCCGGCACCCTCCGTCTCGATCCGCTCGGTCACCTGCCGCAGCGCCGCGCTGGTGCGCTTCAGGTCCTGCAGCGTCGCATTCGCTAGCGGCAGCGTGGTCTGCGCCAGCTCGCGCGCTCCGGGCTGCACGTCCTGCATCGTCGTTTCGAGCGTCGTCGCCGCCTGCTGCGCGGCCTGCAGCGTGACGCGCAGCTCGCGTGCCAAGCTCTCGCCCTCGTTGTTGAGCAGCGAATCCGTCGAGCGCAGCGTGCTCTCGAACGCATCGAGCGTCTCGGTCGACTGCGCCAGCGTGCCCTGAAGCTCGACCAGCGCCGCGCGGAACTCCGGCCCCATGTCGGCGAGCTGCGCGCTCATCCGGTCGGTGTTGGTGAGGATGCCGGTGATCGAGGCCTGGTTCTCGTCCGAGAGCAGACGCGTCAACCGGTCGGTCAGCGTCGCCACGCGTTCGAGCAGCAGCGGGGCGCTGGCGAGAATTTCGCCGAGGCCGCCGGGCTCGGCTGGAATCACCGGCACCCCTTCGGGGCCCGGCTCGGTGATCGGCGGGGCTCCCTTGACCGCACCGCCGAGGGAGACGGTCGATATCCCGGTGAAGCTCGCGGAAATCGAGGCGGTGGTGCCTTGCAGGATCGGGATGTCTTCGCCGAGCGCGACGCGGACGCGAACGAACTCTGGGTCCTGCCGCCACAGCTCGATCTGCGTGACCTGCCCGGCCGGCACGCCCTGGAAGGTCACTTCCGAGCCGTTGGCGAGCCCGCCGACCGACTGCTCGAAGAAAATGTCGTATTCCTTGCGGTTGGCTGTGCCGAGCTGGGCCAACCAGACGATGAACACTGCCAACAGGGCGAGCAGGGCCAGACTGACGGCCCCGACCCAGATGTAGTTAGCGCGTGTTTCCATCCCCGTCGTCCTATGCCTTCGTGCTGCCGGGCTTGTCCACGGATTTCCCGGCGGTCTCCCGCGCTGCGCGGCTGCGCGGGCCGTTGAAGTATTCCTGGATCCACGGATGATCGAGCTTGAGCAGCTCGGGGATCGTATCGACGGCGATCACCTTCTTGTCCGCCAGGACCGCCACCCGGTCGCAGATCGCATAGAGCGTGTCGAGGTCGTGCGTGATCAGGAACACCGTCAACCCTAGCGTGCCCTGGAGGTTGCGCGTCAGCTCGTCGAACGCTGCCGCGCCGATCGGGTCGAGGCCGGCGGTCGGCTCGTCGAGGAACAGCAGCTCCGGATCGAGCGCGAGCGCGCGCGCGAGTCCCGCGCGCTTCTTCATGCCGCCCGATAGCTCTGAAGGATACTTGGCCGCCGCGTCTTCGGGCAGCCCGCTCATCCTGACCTTGTAACGCGCGATCTCGTGCCTGAGCTCGGGCTCGAGCTCGGGATAGAACTGCTTGAGCGGCACCTCGACGTTTTCGGCCACCGTCAGTGTCGAGAACAGCGCGCCGCCCTGGAACAGCACACCCCAGCGGCTGCGCACCGCGCTTTCCTCGCCCGGTTCGGCGCCGATCGTGTTCTGGCCGAATACGCGGACCTCGCCTGCGTCAGGAATCTGCAAGCCGATGATCGAACGCATCAACACGGACTTGCCGGTCCCCGAGCCGCCAACCACGCCGAGGATCTCTCCGCGCTTGACCTGGAGCGAGAGGTCTTCGTGGATCACCTGCTCGCCGAACGAATTGCGCAGGCCTTCGATCTCGATCGGGAACTCGCCGTCGAAGTCGGCGGTCACGTCGTCGCGGGCCTCGTCGAGGACGTCCTCGCGCAGCGCCTCGTCGTCGTCGTCTTGCGCGCTCATCCCCAGCCTATCTCTGTGAAGAACACCGCGAAGAAGGCGTCGAGGACAATGACCAGAAAGATCGCCTGAACCACCGCCTTCGTGGTGCGCAGGCCGACCTGCTCCGAATCCCCCTGGACCTGCATTCCCTGGTAGCAGCCGGTCAGCGCCACGATCAGCCCGAACACCGGCGCCTTGATCAGCCCGACCCAGACGTCATAGAGCGGCACCACTTCCTGGATGCGGCTGAGGAAGGTCCAGAACGGGATGCCGAGGGTCACCTCGGCGATCGCGGCGCCGCCGATGATCGCGATCACCGCCGAAAAGAACCCGAGCAGCGGCATCATCAGGACCGCGGCCATGATCCGCGGGATCACCAGCGCTTCCATCGGCGAGACGCCGATCGTGCGCATCGCGTCGATCTCCTCGGTCAGCTTCATGGTGCCGAGCTGCGCCGCGAAGGCCGAGCCCGAGCGGCCGGCGACCATGATCGCGGTCATCAGCACTCCCAGCTCGCGCAGGCTGATCCGCCCGGTCAGGTTGATGGTGTAGATCTCCGCCCCGAACTGCTCGAGCTGCGCCGCGCCCTGCTGGGCGATCACGATGCCGATCAGGAAGCTCATCAGGCCGATGATCGGCAGCGCGGTGACGCCGACCAGCTCGAACTGACGCACCAGCGACTTCATCCGGAAGCGCCGCGGATGGAGGATCAGCGAGCCCGCTGCGACGAGGATCTCGCCGAGGAAGCCGATCATCTGCAGCGAGCCCTGGCCGAACTCGACGACCTTCTCACCGGTGTCGCGGAACACGCGCTGGAAGTACGGCGGGCGCTGCGCCTCGATCGGCGCGGTGCTGGCGTTCTCGCGCACCGTTTCGATCAGTTTGCGGGCCTGGTCGGTGCAGCCGGTGATCCGCGCCCGATGCTCGTCGGCGAAGCGGGTCACGGTCCAGGCACCGACGGTGTCGATCTCGCCGGTGTTCGACAAGTCGACGAACTGGACCGGCTCCTTGAGCTCGCGCAGCTTGCGGTCGATCACGCCAATGGTCGAAACCAGCAGCGGCCCCTGCAGCACGATCGTGGTGCGGCCGCCCGCTTCCTTTACGGTGAAATCGGCCCATTCCCTCATGGCCCGCAGCTATGCTGTCAAAAAGGCCGCGCGGCAAGCCGTTGCCCCCAAGCGTTGCTTCGAACCGACGAGGCTGGCAAAGGCGCCCCCGTAATGACCAGCGACCTCGCCAAGACGTTCGATCCCGCCGCCATCGAGGCGAAGTGGTACCAGCATTGGGAGGGGAGCGGCCTGTTCCGTCCGGCCCGCCCTGATGCGCAGCCGTTCACGATCGTGAACCCGCCGCCCAATGTCACCGGCTCGCTGCACATCGGTCACGCGCTCGACAACACGCTGCAGGACGTCGTGGTCCGTTACGAACGGCTCAAGGGCAAGGACGCCCTGTGGGTGGTCGGCACCGACCACGCCGGCATCGCCACGCAGATGGTCGTCGAGCGCCAGCTCGAGGAGCGGCAGGACAAGCGCACCAACTACAGCCGCGAGGATTTCGTCGCCAAGGTCTGGGAATGGAAGGCCGAATCCGGCGGCACGATCACGCGCCAGCTGCGCCGGCTCGGCTGCTCGATGGACTGGAGCCGCGAGCAGTTCACGATGGACCCGCACTTCACCCGCGCGGTGGTGAAAGTCTTCGTCGATCTCTACAACCAGGGGCTGATCTACCGCGACAAGCGGCTGGTCAACTGGGACCCCAAGCTCAAGACCGCGATCAGCGACCTCGAGGTTGAGACCCGCGAGGTCCAGGGCCACTTCTGGCACATCCGCTATCCGCTTGCCGACGGTACGGGCCACATCTCGGTCGCGACCACGCGGCCCGAAACGATGCTCGCCGATATGGCGGTGGCGGTGCACCCGACGGACGAGCGCTACGCCGCGCTGGTGTCGGCAGGGGCCAAGGTGCGCCTGCCGATAACCGGGCGCGAAGTGCCGATCGTGCCCGACGAGCACGCCGACCCTGAGCTCGGCTCGGGCGCGGTCAAGATCACGCCGGGGCACGACTTCAATGATTTCGAGGTCGGCAAGCGCGCGGGCTTCAAGCCCGCCGATATGCTCAACATGCTCGACGCCGAAGGCCGCGTGGTGCAGACCACTGACGGGTTGATCCCGGGAGAGCTGATCGGCCTCGACCGCTTCGAGGCAAGAAAGCGCGTGATCGCGATGCTCGAGGAGCAGGGCCTGCTTGAGCGCGTAGAGGATCGCGTGATCGCGACGCCGTACGGCGACCGCGGCGGCGTGGTGATCGAGCCCTGGCTGACCGACCAGTGGTACGTCGACGCAGAAAAGCTCGCCGTCGCTCCGATGCAGGCGGTCCGTGACGGGCGGATCGAGATCGTGCCGAAGAGCTGGGAGAAGACCTTCTTCAACTGGATGGAGAACATCCAGCCGTGGTGCGTGTCGCGACAGTTGTGGTGGGGGCACCGGATTCCGGCGTGGTACGACGAGGACAGCAACGTGTTCGTCGCCGAGAGCGAGGACGAAGCGCTCGGCCTTGCCGAGACGCAGCACGGCCTGATGGTCAAGCTCGAGCGCGATCCCGACGTGCTCGATACGTGGTTCTCAAGCGCGCTGTGGCCCTTCGCCACGCTGGGGTGGCCGGTTCCTCCCCCAACGGGGGAGGGGGACCATGCGAAGCATGGGGGAGGGGCACCCTCGGACAATCCCGACCTCGAAGGCCCGGATTCGCGGCACCTGCCCCTCCACCACCCTGCGGGTGGTCCCCCTCTCCGTTCCGGAGAGGAACTGCTTGCCCGCCACTACCCCAACGATCTGCTCATCTCCGGCTTCGACATCCTGTTCTTCTGGGACGCGCGCATGGCGATGCAGGGGATGCATTTCATGGGCGATGTCCCGTGGCGTCGGCTCTACCTGCACGGCCTGGTCCGCGCCGCGGACGGCCAGAAGATGTCCAAATCCAAGGGCAACGTGGTCGATCCGCTCGGCCTGATCGACAAGTTCGGCGCCGACGCGCTCAGGTTCTTCATGGCGGCGATGGAAAGCCAGGGCCGCGACGTGAAGATGGATGAGAGCCGCGTCGAGGGCTACCGCAACTTCGCCACGAAGCTGTGGAACGCGACTCGCTTCTGCCAGGCCAACGGCATCGGCGCGAGCCAGTCGGTTGCCGCGCCGGCGGCCGAAAGCGCAGTAAACCGCTGGATCATTGGCGAAGTCGTCGAGACGGTGGCCGCGCTCGACAAAGCCATGGCCGAGTTGCGCTTCGACGCCGCGGCCAACGCGATCTACCACTTCGTGTGGGACACTTTCTGCGACTGGTATCTCGAGCTGATCAAAGGCCAGGTGGACGACGAGACCAAGGCGGTCGCCGGCTGGGTGCTCGACCAGATCCTCGTCATGCTGCACCCGTTCATGCCGTTCGTGACCGAGGAACTGTGGCACGCGCAAGGCGAGCGGCCGTACGAACTGATCGTGGCCAAATGGCCGGCGCCCGGGGCGGACGTCGACAAGGCGGCCAAGGGCGAAATTGCTCGTCTGATCGAATTCATCAGCAACATCCGAGCCCAGCGAAGCGAGCTGAATGTCCCGCCGGGCACGCGACTTCAAACGGGCATTTTGACTGGTGACGACGCAGACACTGAATGGCTGAAGCGAAACCGATCGTTTGTCACTCGGCTGGCTCGTCTAGACCCATATAAGATCGTCGTGCGACCGAGCATCGCGATGCCCGGGGCGACAAACGATGAGTGGAATACAGAGCCTACCGAGGAGTTTATGCCCGTGGATGGGCAAATTCGGGTCTGGAGTTCCTCTCTCATCTTCTCGTCCGAGAACCTTTCTGTTGTCGCCAGCATCGAAGGCGTGATCGATAGGGAAGCCGAGAAAGCCCGCCTCGCCAAGGCGCGCGAGGCCGCGCTCAAGGAGCGCGACAGCCTCGCCAAGCGGCTCGACAACCCGGCGTTCGTCGAGAAGGCCAAGCCCGAGGCGGTCGAGAAAGCCCGCGCCGACCACGCCCACCACGCCGCCGAGGCCGAACGGCTCGAAGCGGCGTTGGCTCGGCTGGGGTGACCGCGCCAGGCCCCCTCCACCATTCGGCTTCGCCTCATGGTTCCCCTCCCCCGTAAACGGGGGAGGATGTAGTGCGACCCGATCCTCCCCCGTTTACGGGGGAGGTGTCCGCGCAGCGGACGGAGGGGGCCTGTCGCAGCCGACAGCGCAGCCCAAATCCATTTTCCTACACGCACCGTTTCTGACAAGGCCCGAGGATGACTTCGCGCCTGGCCCCACCCTCGTCCTCCACCCGCAAGGTGACGCTTTCGCGGTGTAAGGTGACGCTTTTCGAGCGCAAAGTGACACCTTGTAGGTTTAAGGTGACACGTCCGGGCCGCAAAGTGCCGGTTTCTGAGCTTTTCCCCTGGACCCTGTCAGATGTGTCAAGTTCGCCGGCGCGACTCGGCCTCCGATGCCGATAGCCCTCGCCACCACCACCCCCGGCGAGCCCGAGATCTTCGCTTCGCTGCAAGGCGAAGGCCCTTCGGCCGGCAAGCCCTGCGCTTTCGTGCGGCTGTCGCGGTGCAACCTCGCCTGCGTGTGGTGCGACACCGCCTACACCTGGCGGTTCGAGGGCGACAACCGGCCGCATCGTTCGGGCCAGCACTTCGACCGCGCAACCAACCAGATCTCGCTGAGCGAGGAGGACATCGCCGCTCGGATCACCGGACTCGGCAAGCCACGGCTCGTGATCACCGGCGGCGAGCCGCTGCTGCAGGCACCGGCACTCGCCCGCATGCTCGCGCTGCTGCCGGGCATGAGCGTCGAGATCGAGACCAACGGCACCGTCGCTCCGCCGCCCGCGCTCGACGCGCTGGTGCATCAGTACAACGTCAGTCCCAAGCTGGCCCATTCCGGCAATCCGGCCGAGCTGGCATTGCTGCCCGAACGCCTCGCGCATTGGGCCGCCGAGCCGCGCGCGTTCCTCAAGTTCGTGATCGCCGAGCCCGGCGACGTTGAGGAAGTCCTCGCCCTCGCGGAGCGCTTCGCGATCCCGCGCGAGCGCATCTACCTGATGGCCGAAGGCACCGACGCCGCTACTCTCGCGGCGCGCGAAGCCTGGCTGGCCCGGCTTTGCCTCGACAACAATTTGACTTTGTCCAAGCGATTGCACATCGAGCTCTACGGCGACAGCCGCGGGACATGAGGGGGAACTGATGGCTTCGCGACCACCGATGCGCGGCGACCTCACCGAAGGCCCGGTCATGCGCACGCTGATCCTGTTCAGCGTGCCCACGCTGCTCAGCAACGTGCTCCAGTCGCTGAACGGCACGGTCAACTCGATCTGGGTCGGCCGGCTGATCGGCGAGGACGCGCTTGCCGCGACCGCCAACGCCAACATCATCATGTTCCTCGTCGCCGGCGCGGCGTTCGGCTTCGGCATGGCCGGGACGATCCGCATCGGCCAGCGCTTCGGCGCGCGCGACATCGACGGCGCGCGGCGCACTTTCGGCAGCGCGGTCGGGTTCTCGGCGATCCTGATGCTGGCGATCGCGCTCGTCGGCTGGCTCGCCGCGCCCGCGCTGCTCACCGTGCTCGAGACGCCGGGCAACGCGTATGGGCTGGCCCTGACCTACATCCGGCTGATGTTCGTCTCGATGCCGTTCGGCATGATCTCGATCATCCTGACGATGGGCCTGCGCGGCACCGGCGATGCGCGCACGCCGCTGATCTTCATGGCCGTCACCGTGGCGATCGATACGGTGCTCAACCCGATGCTGATCTCGGGTTTCGGCCCGTTCCCCGAGATGGGCATCGCCGGTTCGGCGGTCTCGACGATCGTCGCCAGCCTGGCCTCGTTCGCGGGCATGCTTGCCTATGTCTATGCCAAGGATCTGCCTTTGCGACTGCGCGGGAGCGAGCTCGCGTACCTCAAACCGCAGCGCGACGAGCTGCGCTTCATCGTCACCAAGGGCATCCCGATGGGCGCGCAGATGCTGGTGATGAGCGCGGCGGGGATCATCATGGTCGGCCTGGTCAACCGCGAAGGCTTGCTGATGACCGCCGCCTATGCCGCGGCCATGCAGCTGTTCACTTACATCCAGATGCCGGCGATGGCGATCGGCGGCGCGGTCAGCGCGATGGCCGCGCAGTTCATCGGCGCGCGCAAATGGGACCGGCTGGACCACATCACCCGCGCGGGCGTGCTCATCAACTTCCTGATGACCGGAGTGCTGACGGCGGTGCTGCTGGTGTTCGACCGCGCGGCGCTGGTGCTTTTCCTCGGGCCCGACAGCCCGGCGGTGCCGCTCGCCCGGCACATCTCGTTCATCGCCGTATGGAGCTTCATGCTGTTCGGCGTGACGATGGTCTATTCGTCGACGATGCGCGCCGGCGGCGCGGTGTGGATTCCGCTGCTGATCATCGCCGTCGCGCTCTATCCGGTGCGCCTCGGCTTCTACTACCTGACTTACGCGCGGCTCGGCGCCGATGCTATCTGGTGGTCGTTCACGGTCGGCTCGATCGCCGGAGTGATGCTCGCCTGGGGTTTGTACCGCTACTCCGGCTGGCGCAAGCACGCGCTCGCCGAAGCGCCCGACGAGGCGCAGGAGCAGGCCCACGCCGACGGCGAGCCGGCGGGGCGCATGGTGCCCGACGTATAGACGAGCGATCGCACAGGCGCCGATTCGGCCCGCCTGACTTGATCCGCACCCCGCGCTCCACGTCGTAGCGCCCTTCCGCTGAATTCTCGGCTTGCAATGTAGGATTTCGAATGTTCCTCTTTTGTTCCCACAACAAGGAGACTCGACGTGGCCAACGTGCAAGACACAGACCTGGCAGGTACCGGCGCCGGCCAAGGCGCGGCAATGGTCGGCTTTATTCAAACCGGAAGTGGCGCGGCGGCCCGGACAGCGATGACGAAGCTGCGGGACAGCAAATCCATCTTTGACTACGTCCCCGCGTCCGAAGTCGAGCTGATCCGATCGCGAACCTCGACTGCCGACTTGTCGAGCTACTTCGAGGCTGCGTTCGATTCGATGCCGGATGGCGGGGATTTGGAAGTTCCCGCAGGCAGATATCACATTTACGAGGCGGCGGTATCGAACTCCAACATCCGACTGGTTCTGACGGCCGGGACAGAACTGCGCCGCCACCACATTACCGAAAACGCACCCGAACGATCGATATTCCTCTGCGACGGCCTCCGGAGCTTCGTCATCGACTGCAACGGCGCGACGATCGATCTGAATGGCGAGGGACCACTTGGGATCGACGTCCAGGGCCGGTTCGACAACGAGTATACGAGCCACACGGTAGCAGGCGTTTACGGAATTGCCGGGCCGGCCAATGCTTTCATCTACGCGCGCCGTTGCTCGGGAATTCAGGTGAAGGGCCCGTTCACTGTCAAGAACAGCGGCGAGAATGCATTTCTGTTCCGCAATTGCGCGGCTTGCGTCGTCCGGGACGGCATCATCGAAAACATCGCCAATTACGGAGTCGAATTCAATTACATCCCCGCTGCGTCGGATGGCAGCAGCGCCGTCATGCCAGCCGCTCTCGGCGGTAATGAAGTCAGCCGCTGTACCTTCCGCGACATCAACGACTTTGCGCTCGGAACCGGCAACGGCGTCGGCGTCGGCGGCGGCGGGGGCGGCGCTCGCGATCTCGACCCCAATGATCCGAACAATCCAATCTATGCCCATGATCTGGGCCCGATCCGGGGCGACAAGGTACTCTCCAACACTTTCGAGCGCTGTCTGCGTGACATACTGTTCGAGATTCCTCATCCGCCGGAGCCTGGGCATGTCGGCACCACGCTCGTGGCGGGGCAGATTGCGGGCAATACATCTTACGATACCGGCCAGACCTCCGTAGCGCTCATCGGCTGCGTCGACTGGGATATTCCCGATCACCGTGCCTTCGATCCATCGGCAGCGATCGCTCCGGTGCTGGGTCCGAATTGGCCAACCAGTGCCGGCATTCTGATTTCAGACCGCTGCGAGCGCATCAGGCTCGGCGACGGCATTCGCATTATCGAAAATCATGGGCTCAAGGCGAACAAGGGAACTGACGGCGTAGTCACCTCCGGCCAGCGAGGGACCCTGACTTCGGCGACTGCCAACTTCACGAGCGCCTACATTGGTCAGAAGATCGGAATCATGGGAGCGGGCCCGGAGGCGACGGATTCTTCGGGCAACTATGTGCACCATGAGGCGACGATCACCGGCGTTCCGAACAGCACGACGGTGACCTTCGATCCTCCCGCACGACGCGCCGTCTCCGGCGTGACTTATGCCTACGGACGGGCGTGCCGGGTGGGCATCTCGATCACCTACGCCGAGAGCGTGGACAAGATCTCCGGCATCGTTCGCGCCGGCACGCATAGCGGGCTTAGCAATGAGCCATCGGACGCGGCCGCCGTGCTCATCAAGAACGTGTCGCAGAGGGCAAAGCTTGAAGGTCTCACCGCAGTCGCGCCATCGAATGCCGGCAGCAAACCTGCAGGTATCCGCATCGATACGACGACGTCGATGGACGGTTATCTCCTTTTCGACCCCAGGACAGTCCATGTCTCAGGATACGCAAAGGCGCTCGCGGGCTTCTACGACTACCGGCTGCGCGTGGTTAATCCGGCCAAGTCTCTCAACCAGGATCGAACGATCTCGCCAAACTCCGGCAACACGACGCAGTTTGGTACCGCAGAAGTGATCTATCCTCTCGTCGGCGCTTTTCTGACAGACATATTGCGGGGCTCGCTCGAGGCGGTCGGAACCTTCGCGGCGGGTGAGCAAATAACCTTCCGGCTTCAGGTCCTCTATGACGATGAAGACGGAACCCCGGTCGAAGTTCAGGCTACGGCCGCGGGGGTTCAACAGCTGAGCGCCAAGACGATCAAGGCGCTCAACCCGGAGCACGCATATTTTCGCGCGATTTCAGTCTCGATGAAGTCGAGCGTCGGTGGTTCTGCGGTTACCGGCAAGGTAAACCTGATCGCCGGACAATAAGAGACCCGATTGCCCGCCGGCCCCGGCCGGCGGGCGCTTCGGCCCGCCCGACCCGCTCAGCCTGAACTTGAACAGCCCGAACGTCCGCTCCGTGCCCGTATTACTTGCCCTGCGCGCGCCAGCGCTGGACGGTGCGGACGACGCGTTCCTCCTCGCCGCCGCTTTCGCGCCATAGCTCGGTGAAGCTCGGGTCTTCCGAGGCCGGGCGCTTCGATTCCTCGAGGTTGTCGAACGCGACGCGGATCGGGATCGCCACGCCTTCACCGCAGATGATGACCTCGCGGTTGCGCAGAGCGGGAATCGAATCGAGGAAGCCACGCGCGCCTTCGGGCATCGCCGCCTTCACGAACGCCTGGTCGCGGTCGTTGTTGAGGCGCATCGAAAGGATCGTGCCGCACTGCGACAGCACGCCTTCGGCGAGGTCGGACGGGCGCTGGGTGATGAGGCCGAGGCTGATGCCGTACTTACGGCCCTCCTTGGCGATACGGCTGAGGATGCGCCCGACCGAGGAGCCGTCGGCGTTCTTCTCGTTCGGAACGTAGCGGTGCGCTTCCTCGCAGACGAGCAGGATCGGCCGGGTCTTCTCCTCGCGGCCCCAGATCGCGAAGTCGAACACCATGCGGCTCAGCACCGCGACCACGGTCGAGGTGATGTCCGAAGGCACGCCCGAGACGTCGATGATCGCGATCGGCTTGCCGTTCGAGGGCATGCGGAAGATTTTGCCGATGAAGTCGGCCATCGTGTCGCCGACCAGCATCCCCGAGAACATGAACTGGTAGCGCGGGTCGGCCTTGATCTCGTCGATCTTGGTCTTGAGCCGCATGTACGGCGCGCTCGAGCTCGCCTTGTCGAGCTTGCCGGCCTCGTCCTGGATCATGTTGGTGAGGTCGCTGAGCAGGTACGGGATCGGCGAATCGACGGTGATCTTGCCGAGCGTTTCGGCCAGCCGGTTCTTGCTGCGCGCCTTGAGCAGGCACTTGGCGAGAATGTCCTTGTCTTCCTGACTGTCGTTGCCCGAGCTGGTGACGAAGACCTCGCAATGCTCCTCGAAGTTCATCAGCCAGTACGGCATCTGCAGGTTACCGACGTCGAAGATGATCCCGGTGTTGCGGAACGCGGCCGAATACTCGCCGTGCGGGTCGATCATCACGATGTGGCCCTGCGGCGCAGCTTCGCAGATGCGGTGCAGGATTAGCGCGGCGCTGGTCGACTTGCCGGTACCGGTCGAGCCGAGCAGCGCGAAGTGCTTGCCGAGCATCGCATCGACGTAGAGGCCGCCGCGGATGTCGGTGGTCGGAAACACTGTTCCGATCTGGATCGCGCTGCGCCCGTCCGAAGCATAGATCTGCCGCAAGTCCTCGGTCGTCGCGGGATAGATATAAGCACCGGGAACCGGATAACGCGTCACGCCGCGGCGGAAGCCGTGGATCTTGCCGGTCAGCTTCTCTTCCTTGCCTTCGCCCATGAAGTCGATGTTGGCGAGGATGCCGCCGCCGTCGCCGCGTCGGTCCTGGCGCTGGTTGCGGACACTGGCGAGCAGCCAACCTTCGTTGGTCTTGATCTTGACCTGGCTGCCGACGCCGCCGGCCATCGCGATCGAAGGGTCCTCGTCGTCCATGCACTCGTTGAGACGCTGCATGTCGAGCGCGATCAGCGAGCCCGAGCCGGCGATCTCGACCACGATGCCGATCGGCTCGCCGGCATTTTCGAAGCTGGTGCGCTTGCCCGCCTGGGTGGCACCGGCGGCATTCGGTGGCACGGCGCCCGGCTCATCGGCGGGATTGAAGGTGTTGAAAGGCTGCCTGGGCATTTCGGTCATGCGGGATCGCTCGCTCCTCTTGGCGTCGCGCACGAGGTAAGGAAGCGAGGTTAAAATCGCGTCAAAATGCCGTCCTGCGGACTACGGGCACGGCCCCTAGATCAGCGCGAATACGCGTCCCGCCAGCCAGCCCATGAACAGCGACAGGAACACCGCGAACAGGCCGTAGAGGAACGAAGATTGGTCCGCCTGATCGGCGACGAACCGCTCGAACCCCTGCTTTTCCACCTGGACCTCGGCAATGGCGGAGGCGATCACCCGGCCCTCGGTGATCGCGAAAGTCTCGGCGGTGTAGCGGCCGGTGACGACGTTGGACGGCACCGCGATGCGGGCCTGGTAGAGCACGCCGCCGCTGATCGTCACTCCCTCGCCGTCTTCCCGATAGAGCCCTTCGCGCTGGCGGAGGTCGACCAGCCCCTGGGTGAAGCGCGCCTGCTCGACCGGGTCGATGGCACCCGTCGGCGACAACTGCAGGAAACCGAGCCCGAGCTCGTAGATCGCGGCCGTACGATTATCGACTATCTCGGCAATCGGGCGCGAGCTGGCGACCGAGAAGAACGACGGCGCGGATCGGAACGCGGTGCTCTGCGCATTGACCCAGACGCCGAGCTTCTTCTCCTTCTCGCGCACCAGGATCGGCGCGGTCGGCCCCTTGAGCACGACGACGATATCGTACGGCTCGCGCGAGCGGCGGCCCTGCGGATCGAGGATCGCGCCGTACAGCAGCAGCTCGGTGCCGATGAAGCCTTGCCGGACCCGGATCTCGTGCTGCGAGACTTCGGGCACCAGGATCGGATCCCGCTGGCCGGTCAGCGCCAGGAAGGCGACCAGGGCGAGCAGGATCCTGCTCACAGGGGCAGCACCGAATAGACCTCGTCCGGCCGCACGCCGAGGCCGAACGCCATCCTCAGCGCCACCGCCAGCACCGTGGCCGCGAGCAGCAGGCGCAGCACCTCGGGCTTGGCGAGCTGGGCAATCCGCGTGCCGAGCTGCGCCCCGGTGACCGACCCCAGGAGCAGCAGCCCGGCGAGCACGATGTCGACCGCCTTGGTGGTCAGCGCGTGCATCATCGTCGCGGCCATGGTCACGAACAGGATCTGGAACAGCGAGGTGCCGACCACCACGCTCGCGCTCATGCCGAGGATGTAGAGCATCGCGGGCACCATGATGAACCCGCCGCCGACCCCCATCAGCATGGTCAGAATGCCGACCACCACGCCCATCAGCAGCGGCGCGAGCGGCGAGATGTAGAGGCCCGAGCGGTAGAATCGCCAGCGCAGCGGCAGGCTCGCGACGATCGGGTGATGGCGCCGCTTGGCCGCGCGCGGGCGGGTGCCTTCGCGGCCGGCGCGCATCGTCTGCAGGCTTTCGCGCCCCATCAGCGCGCCGATCGTGCCGAGCAGCAGGACGTAGAGGATGTTGATCGTGGTATCGATCTGCCCGATCGATTCCAGCAACCGGAACAGCAACGCACCGATCGTCGCGCCGATCACTCCACCGGCGACCCCGACCGCGCCGATCTGGTAGTCCACTCCGCCGCGGCGGCTGTGCGCGAAAACGCCCGAGACGCTCGCGCCCGTCACCTGGCTCGCGGCCGAGGCGGCGGCGACGGTCGGCGGCACGCCGTAGAAGATCAGCAGCGGCGTGGTCAGAAACCCGCCGCCGACCCCGAAGATGCCCGACAGGATACCCGTCGCCGCGCCGAGCAGGACAATCACCAGCCCGTTGACCGCCAGGTTCGCGATGGGGAGGTAGACGTCCATGCCCCGGCCTAGCCCAAGGGCTCGCGGGATTGAAGGCGGGGGCCTTAGAAACCCGCAGAAAGCGTCAGCGCCGGCCCGCTCGACGGCTCGGCCTCGCCGGCGATGCGGAAGCGGTAGTCGGCGGCGATCCGGCCAAACCCTTTTCCAATGCGGAAGGTGGCTGTGGCGGATGGGCCGGTATCGAGCCGTCCCGAATCCTTCTGTGCCCCGCCCCATGCGCCAGCGCCGATGCTCAGTTCCATGCTGCCGATCCGGGCGATTGGACGTTCCGCCCGGATTTGCCCGTCGACGAACGGAGTAGCGAATTCACCGCCAACGTAACCGCCCTGAGCGTAAGCCTCGCCCCGCGCACCGAACGGCAACCGGAAAGCAGGCAATTCGGTGATGGCATAGGCTGCGAGACGCAGCTCGGATCCCGAAACGGTTTGGCTTGCGCGTGCCTCTACCGCCAATCGTAGCGGTGCGCCCGGAAGGGGAAGGGACGAAAGACCCAAGGCAATCTCTTGTTCACGAGCTCCCGCGAGCGCCGCGCTGGCGCGCAAGTAGGCTTGGGGATGATGCGGGCTCGATGAAGCAAAGTGGTACCGTAGCGCCGCGCCCGCCTGGCTGCGGCCGTAGCTCGGCCGACCGGAGGTAATCGACGCGCTCGTGTCGCGGCGCAGCAGGAGCCAGCTATCCGCCGACCAGCGCTCCCGCGCGGAGTGTGATGGTTGCTCGAGCTGCACCCGACCGGACCCAGCGGGGAACTCACCGTGTTCCGCTGCGATCGATCCAGTAACCTGCATGGGAGTGGTGGGAATGGGCGCCGATTGCAGCAACGTCTCCCGATGAACTGGCGCTGCCTTTGAAGAAGGTAAGCCCGGATAGAAGACCGCGATAGGTTGGAAGGGTGGGAACCGTTTAACCGCGCGTGGCAGGAGCGCGCTCCCCTGGCGCTTCGGCCACTCGCCGCCTTCCGACGATTCACAATCCTGGCAGTGCGCAACGGCGTCGGTTGTCATCGCGGAATCGTGTGAATGGTCGCCTGGGCGCTTCGTTGGCAAGGCGGATTCCCTTGCCATGCCGTTCTCCATGAACGGTGAGAGGGTCGCCGCCCGCGCCAACACCCAAGATGCCAGCACAGCTACCAGGAACATTAGAGGCGCGCCGCGCGGAGAGGATTCGACCGCGCTCAAGCCGGGATCGCTTCGTTCGGCTGATCGGCGACCGAGGGGTGTCGCTCATGGTGGGTCTTGTCCCAGACCGTTTCCCGACCCCGCAGGGTTCCGAGGTATGCGGCAAAGGCACGATGAGCGGCGAAAATCGTTATGAGATTCGCAACCGGTAGCCGGACGATCGCGTACAGCCCTTCGAGCCGACCGTACAAAGCGGCGGTGAACGCAAAGCGTGCCACGGCTCGCCAGATAAGACCAATTACACCGACCAGGACCACGGCTTTCACGAGGCTGGTGGTTGGGCGCGGTTCGACAAGCCCAGATAATTGCCCAATCACAACGACAGACCAGCAAACGACCGCCAGGTATGCGGCGAATAGAACGATGGCGGTCAACGGCCCCCGGCGATCACGCATTCGCATCCACAATTCCGCTGTCCTGCCGGACCAGCCGAGCCTCTCCCAACCCTGAAATGCGATGCCATGAATCCAGCGCGCCTTCTGGCGAACCGCCGCTCCGATGGTAGACGGGAAGTATTCACGGGTTGCGATCAGCTGGCCTTCGGCGTCGAGAGCGCGGACGAACCGGCTGCGGCCGCCCAGCGTCTTCACGAGGAGGCCGAGCTCATAGTCCTCTGTCAGCGATCCCTCATCGAATGGATGCGAGGCTCCGCGCAGCTCGGCAATACGAGCTAGTAGATCGCGGCGGAATGCGCAGCCCACTCCGGCTGCCGGCAACGCCGTGCGCAGCCAATCTCGCACGACCAGAGTCTTCAGATGATTCTCGGCAAACTCGTCGGCGTAATGACCGGAAATCCAACGCGATCTTTTGTCGAGCTCCGGAATGACAGGCAATTGCACGAAATCCGCGTGTTTCAGTCTGTCGTCGATCAGGTCGAGCGCGAGCGGATGGACCTTGTCCTCAGCGTCATGCAACAATACGAAATGGAACGCTTGGCGGCTGCTGCGCTCGTCCTGTTCCATTGCGCGGTATAGGACGTTCAGGCAGTCGCCCTTGGTGGTCGGTCCGTCATGCGGGATTATCGTCACCCTCACCCGCGCGTCGTCCGCGGCTCCTCGTCGCGCCGCGGCAATCGTCTCTGGATCGTTGCGATAGCATCCGACATAGAATGTACATTCCGCATGCGGCCATGCTCTCCGGCACGATGAGATCATCGGTTGGATGACGTCCGCCTCTTGCCAGCAAGGGACCAGCACAGCGGCTGGGCCGCTTAGATGGCCGCCGGCCGGAGGGAAAAAGAGCAACGCCCTGCCCCGCCCTTTCAGCCGCAGCCAAAACCACATCGCGTCGACCGCGATCTCGTCCACCAATCCCACAAAGAACCAAATGCCGGCGAAAAGAAGTAATTCTCTTCCGGCAAGGTCCGCAAACTGCAGGACCGCTGCAAGTTCCCCCATCGCTTGCGCTGCCCCCCAGCAGATCGATCCGCGAGTGCTCGCACTAGAAGGGCCTGATTAGGCTTGCAATTCCCCAAAGAAACAGAATGCACCAGAATGGATTGAATTATGAAAAAGCCAACGGCGCTTTTCTAATAGTGGTCCGGAGTTGAAATGCGCGACGATCCCGGCGAATTTATTGCTTCGTTTCCAAAGGAAGCTTGCCAGGCGGCAAGCTTATCGGATCCTGCAGCAGCTCACCCGAACATCTGGTACTGCGCGATGTACACCATCGCCCCGGCCAGATACCCGCCGATCGCCAGCAGGCTGAAGCGCTTCATGTACCAGATGAACTCGATCTTCTCGATGCTCATCGCGGCGACGCCCGCCGCCGATCCGATGATCAGGATCGAGCCGCCGGTTCCCGCGCAATAGGCCATGAACTCCCACAGGAAGCTGTCCTGCGGGTGGGCTTCGAGGCTGTACATGCCCATCGCCGCGGCGACCATGGGCACGTTGTCGATCACCGCGCTGACGAGGCCGATCGCCAGCACGATCAGATCGAGCCGGCCGAACAGGGCATCGAGCCCGGCGGCGAGCGAGGCGAGGATGCCGGCGTGCTCGAGCGTGGCCACGGCGAGCAGGATGCCGATGAAGAACACGAGCGCGCTCATGTCGATGCGGGTCAGCGCATGGGCGATGGTCACGCGCTGGCGGTCCTCGAACGACTTCTTGCGGTGCAGGACCTCGCCGATCGTCCAGATCACGCCGAGGCCGAACAGGATGCCGAGGAACGGCGGCAAGTGCGTGATCGCCTTGAACAGCGGCACCCACAGCAGCGCCGCGAGGCCGAGCGCGAACATGAGGTTGCGCTCGAAAGGCGGGGTCGAAGCAGCGGCGGCCGCTTCGCCCGGTTCCGGCCCCCGCATCGCGATCGGCTTGCCGCGTAGCGACCAGGCGACGATCGCCATCGGCACGAGCATGTTGACCAGCGAGGGGACGAACAACCGGGTCACGATCGCTTCCGAGGTGACCTGCCCGCCGATCCACAGCATCGTCGTGGTCACATCGCCGATCGGCGACCAAGCGCCGCCGGCGTTGGCCGAGATCACGATCATGCCGGCCATCAGCAACCGGTCGTGGCGTTCGCGCAGCAGGCGCCTGACCAGCGAGACCATGACGATGGTCGTGGTCAGATTGTCGAGCACGGCGCTGAGGAAGAAGGTCACAAAGCACAGGAAGACCAGCAGCGTCGCCTGGGTTCGCGCGCGCAGACGGGAAGTGATGAGATCGAACCCGTCGTGCGCGGCGACGACCTCGACCACGGTCATCGCGCCCATCAGGAAGAAGGCGATCTGGGCCGTTTCGATCAGCGATTCGCCGAGCTGCTCGTCGATCAGCTCGGCATCGCCCGTCGAAAGCGAATAGATGGTCCACAACGCGCCGGCGCCGACGAGCGCGGTGGCCGACTTGCTGATCTTGAGCGGTTCCTCGAGCGCGATGGCCGCGTAAGTGAGGACGAAGGCGGCGACGAGAAGCTCGAACATGGCCGCCTGTTTGGCAGGGGCGGCCGGTAAAGGCTACCGGAACCGGTTAGGATCCCCGCTCAGGCCTTCGCCACCGGTGCGTCCTCGCCCAGGTCCTGGTACCAGGCTTCTACCGGGCCGCTGAGCTTGATCAGCATCGGCCGGCCATGGCGGTCCATGGTCTTGCCGGCCTGCACCTTCACCCAGCCTTCGGAAATGCAGTATTCCTCGACATTGGTGCGCTCGATCCCTTTGAAGCGGATCCCGATCCCGCGCATCAGCTTGTCGGAATCGAAGTATTCGCTCGAGGGATGGATCGCCAGGCGATCGGGCGGCACGTCGGCAGCGCCAGCGGTCGCGCCGGCGGCGGTTTCTGCGGGAGTCTCGTCGGTCATCCCGGCCGCTTAGCGGGGGGCGCCGGAAAATCAATCCGGAGGCGGCGTTTCGACCGGGGCCTGATCGGGTTGCGGCGGAGTTTCGATCGGCGAGCTGTCGGGCACGCCGAAATCGCCCTGGTCGGGAGCCTCGTCGGGCGTCCGGTCGGGCTCGTAGTTGTCGCCCTTGTCCGGCGGGAGCTCGTCGGGCTGCTGGCCGGGATTGTCCCGGTCGCCACCGTCGCCGTGAGACACCGGGCGCCCTTGGTTGAAGTGGGCCGGCTGCGAGCCGGGGGCATGGCTGTCGGAATTGCGGTCCATGGAAGGAATCCTTTCGCCCCATGGAACGCCTCGCGCGGCACAGCCGTTCCATTGGGCAATCGGACTGCCGGGACGCTTGCCCTTTTGGCCTCACCACCCTAAGGGCGGCTCCTTCGTTTTCGCGGGCTTCCCGGCCTGCAGAAATTCGTCGGGCCGCGGGCGTGGCGGAACTGGTAGACGCGCTGGATTTAGGTTCCAGTATCGCAAGATGTGGGGGTTCGAGTCCCTTCGCCCGCACCAGCTCCCAGGGGAATTTTAGCGCCGGGATGCCGAAGAGGTTTGTTCGAAAAGGCTTTGGAATGCAGATCGTCGAAAAGACCAATCAGGGGCTCAAGCGCGCCTACACGGTGAAGATCCTGGCCAAGGAGATCGAGGCGCGGATCGATGCCGAAGTGAAGAAGGTCGCGCCGCAAGTGCGGATGCCCGGCTTCCGCCCCGGCAAGGTGCCCGCCAACCTGATCCGCAAGATGCATGGCCCGGCGCTGCATTCGGACGCCTTCAACGCCAGCGTGCGCGAATCGATCGATACGCTGATGCGCGAGAAGAAGCTGCGCCCGGCGCTGCAGCCGAAGGTCGACCTCGACAAGGGCTATGAGGAAGGCAAGGACGCCGAACTGACCGTCGAGCTCGAAGTGCTGCCCGAGATCGAGGCGCCGAAGATCGATGGCCTCAAGCTCGAGAAGCTGGTGGTGCCCGTATCCGACGCGCAGCTCGACGAAGCGCTCGGGCGGCTTACGGCCAACCAGAAGAGCTACAAGGACGCGCCGAAGACGAAGAAGGCGGCGGACGGCGATCAGCTGATCATCGATTTCGTCGGCCGCGTCGACGGCAGGGAATTCGAAGGCGGCAAGGCCGAAGGCGCGCCGCTGGTGATCGGCTCGGGCCGCTTCATTCCGGGCTTCGAGGAGCAGCTCGGCGGCCTCAAGGCCGGCGACAGCAAGACGATCAAGGTGACGTTCCCCGCCGACTATCCGTCGCCCGAGCTCAAGGGCAAGGACGCCGAGTTCGACGTGACCGTGCAGAACGTCCAGGTCGAAAGCGAAACCAAGGCCGACGAGGATTTCGCCAAGTCGCTCGGCCTCGAAAGCCTCGCCAAGCTCAAGGAACTGCTCAAGACCCAGCTCGAGCAGGAATCGGCCGGGCTGACCCGCACTCAGATGAAGCGCCAGCTGCTCGACAAGCTCGCCGCCGAATACGATTTCGAAGTGCCCGAAACCATGGTCGAGGCCGAGTTCGCGCAGATCTGGCAGCAGCTTCAGGCCGAGATCGCCAAGGAAGAAGACCCGGCAGCCGGCCTCAAGGAAATCGAATCCGAGAAGGACGATTACCGCCGCATCGCCGAGCGCCGCGTGCGTCTCGGCCTGCTCCTGTCGGAGATCGGCCAGGCGAACGGCGTCGAGGTCACCGGGCAGGAAATGGGCATGCTTATCCAGCAGGCCGCGCAGCAGTACAGCCCTGACAGCCGCGAGCGGTTCATCGAGTACGTCCGCAGCGACGCGATGGCGCAAGCCCAGCTTCGCGCGCCGCTCTACGAGGACAAGGTCGTCGACTTCCTGTTCGCCAAGGCCGAAGTCAGCGAGCGCGAAGTGACCCGTGAAGAGCTCGAGGCTGCGATCGAGGCTGAGGAAACCACACCGGCTCCGGCCCCGAAGAAGGCGGCCAAGAAGGCTGCTCCGGCCAAGGCGGAAAAGCCCGTTGCCGAGAAGGCCAAGCCGGCCGCCAAGGAGGCCAAGGCTCCGGCAAAAGCAGAGAAGCCGGCGACCAAGGAAGCCAACGCCCCGGCCAAGGCTCCGGCCAAGAAGGCCACCAAGGAAGCGGCGGATAAGCCCGCGCCCAAGAAGGCCGAGGCCAAGCCCGCTGCCAAGAAGGCGGCCGCCAAGAAATAGCGCCGGCAGCCCTCGCCCGTGAACACGTTGCTTCAGGCGCCGTGTGACCGGGAGATGGGCCGCGGCGCCGCGGCGCGGCCGGCGCGCCATCCGCGCTGGACGATCGCGGCGACGATGATGGCCTCGAGCCTGTCGTTCATCGACGGCTCGGTGACCAACGTCGCGCTGCCGGCGATCGGCAGCGACCTTGGGGCCGATGCGAGCGGCCTGCCCTGGATCATCAATGCCTACCTGCTGCCGCTCAGCGCGCTGTTGCTGATCGGCGGAGCGGCGGGCGATCATTTCGGGCGGCGCCGGATGCTCATCGCCGGCATCGTGCTGTTCGCAGCGGCCTCGATCGGCTGCGCGCTCGCCCCGAACCTCGAGGTTCTGCTCGGCTTTCGGGGCTTGCAGGGAGTCGGCGCGGCGATCCTGCTACCGAACAGCCTCGGCATCCTCGGCAGCTCGTTCGAAGGGGAGGCGCGCGGGCGCGCGGTCGGGACCTGGGCGGCGGCCGGAGCGATCGCGAGCGCGATCGGCCCGCCGCTCGGCGGCTGGCTGGTGGAGGCGGTCGGATGGCCGGCGATCTTCTATCTCAACTTGCCCGTAGCCGCGGCTGCCGTCGCGATTGCCGTGCTGTTCGTCGACGAAAGCGTCCAAGACGCGAGGCGGCTGGACTGGCGCGGTGCCACGCTCGCGACCGCTGCGCTCGGATTGCTGACCTGGGGGCTCACGCTGTGGTCGAGCACGCACAGGGCCTCGCTGCCGAGCCTGATCGCGCTCGGTACCGGGCTGCTCCTGTTCTTCGCCTTCCTGTGGACCGAGCGGCGGCTCGGTGAAAAGGCGATGATGCCGCTGTCGCTGTTCGCCTCGCGGCCTTTCGTCGGCCTGACGGTGCTGACCCTGCTGCTCTACGGCGCGCTCGGCGGGCTGCTGGTACTCCTGCCCTATCTGCTGATCGTCGGCGGAGATTACAGTCCCATCGAAGCGGGCCTGGCGCTGTTGCCATTCTCGCTCGTGCTCGGCATTGCCTCGCGGCTGACCGGCCGCCTGGCGGAGCGGATCGGCCCGCGCTGGCCCCTGACCATCGGGCCGGCCGTCACCGGAATGGGCTTCGCGCTAATGATGAGAACCGATCCGGCCGCCAGCTATTGGACTGGCGTGTTGCCGGGCGTGGCGGTCATTTCAGTCGGGATGGCGTTCGCCGTCGCGCCGCTCACGACTACCGTGCTCGCGTCGGTCGACGAGAAGCACACTGGAACGGCGTCGGGTTTCAACAGCGCGGTCGCCCGCACAGGCGGGCTGATCGCGACGGCGTTGGCCGGCGCAGTGCTGTCGATGACCGGTGCGGGGCTCGTCGATGCGTTCCATGTGGCCGCGATCGTCGCAGCGGTTCTTGCCGTGACAGCGGGCCTTGCTGCTTTTGCCACGCTCGGCGAACGGAAGGCGCGCTAAGGACTGCCTCGCGCGATTGTATCGCTCCAGGGACCGAGACTTGGCTCCGGCACCGGCTCGCTGCGCGCGCGCTCGTAGGCTGCACCGGCGCGCAGGACCGCGGCATCCTGCCATTTCGCGCCGATGATCGAGAGCCCGACCGGCAACCCCTCGACCGCGCCCATCGGCACCGAAAGGTGCGGATAGCCCGCGATCGCAGCCAGGCTGCCGGCTCCGATCGAGCCGTCGTAGTGATCTCCATTGACCAGATCCGTCGTCCACGCGGGTCCGGTCGTCGGCGCGATCAAGAAAGTGACGCGATGCTCGGCGAGCAGCTTGTCGATGCCTTCCGCGCCCGCCAGCCGCAGGGAATTGGCGCGCGCCCGCTCATACAGGGCGCGATCGGTCGCGTTCCTCGCCATATAGAAGAGTTCCTGCCCGAACCACCGCAGTTCCTCGGCGGCGTGGGCCTCGTTGAAAGCGATGACATCCTCGAGCGTGCGCACCGGAATCTGCGCCGGCGACGAAGCGAGGTACGCCGCCAGGCCCTCGCGCAGCTCGTACTGGAACACCAGGAACTCGTTCTCGCTCATGTCGTCGTCGGGCTCGAAGTCGAGCTCGACCAGTTCCGCGCCCGCCCGCTTCAGATCGGCAAGCGCGCGCTCGAACAGCGCCTTGACACCATCGTTGTTGCCGACCGCCTCCCGCAGCACCCCGAACCGCACGCCGGCCAGCGAAGCATCCGCCAGCCCAGCCGTGAAATCGGCCTTGCGCGCATCGGCTTCCGCCGTCGCCGGATCGGCCGGATCGCTGCCCGCGATCGCGTTCAGCAGCAGCGCCGCGTCGGCCACCGTGCGGGTCATCGGTCCGGGCGTGTCCTGGCTGTGGCTGATGGGGACCACATGCGTGCGGCTGACGAGGCCGACCGTGGGCTTGAACCCGACGATCCCGCTGACGCTGGCGGGGCAAGTGATCGAGCCATCGGTCTCCGTGCCGATCGCCGCCCAGGCGAGCCCCGCGGCGATCGCCGCGCCGCTTCCCGAGGACGAGCCGCAGGCATTGCGGTCGATCGCGTGCGGATTGCGGGTCTGCCCGCCGATCGCGCTCCAGCCGCTGGTCGACCGCATCGAACGGATGTTGGCCCATTCCGACAGGTTCGTCTTGCCGAGCACTACTCCGCCCGCCGCGCGCAGCCGGGCTATCAGCGGCGCGTCGCGCCCAGTCATGTTATCCTTCAAGGCAAGGCTTCCGGCGGTCGTCGGCCATTCGCGCGTCTCGATGTTGTCCTTGACCAGCACAGAGCGTCCGCCAAGCGGCAAGCGCTCCGCAGCCCGGGCATCGGCCGGCGCGTTCGGATTGACCACGATTACGGAGTTCAATTCAGGCCCCGCGTCGTCGAGCTCGGCGATGCGGGCGAGATAGGCGGCCGCATCGTCGCCGGGATCGGCCAGCGCCGGCGACGACAGGGCGAGGAGCGCGGCAAGCGCGGCAAGTGTTCTCATGCCTGCAACTTGCCACCGCAGGGGCACGACAGGAAGCCGTTTAGAAGCTGCCCCTGACCTGGAGCCGGTAGATCGTCGAAACGTCGAGCCGGCGGCGCTCGACGAACGATATCGGCGCGCGGTCGCGCAAGCCGGTGTACACGGTGCGGTCGACGAACAGCTGGCCACCGGTCAGGTTGAACATGTTGAGGTTCACAGTCAGCCCGAACACATCCTTGTTCTCGATGAAAGCGAACGTGTAAACCGGCCCTTCGTACTCCCGCCCGACCTCAAAGAGGCGGACGTACGGCCGGTTGAGGCTCCAGTTGAACCCGCCGCCCAGCGCCCAATCGCTGTCGGGAATGTCGTAGCGCAGGGTGACTTCGCCGCCGGTATAGTTGTGGTTGCTGAACGGCCGGTCGATCACGGTCAGCGGATCGCTCAGCGTCGAATCCTCGATCTGGCCGTTGGCAGTGATCTTGGCGCCCTTCCAGCCGAGCGGGTCGAGGTTGATCGTGGCGTTCAACGAGGCCCCATAGAGCGTCGCACCGCCGACGATATTGCCGCGGGATTCGAGGCCTCCGGCGACGGGGATGATGTCGATGTAGTCCTCGATCCAGCGGCCGTAGAAGCGCAGTGTCGCCGAGCCCCAGGCCTGAAGGTTCTTCCTCACCTCGAAGTCGGCTTCCCAAGCCTGCTGCGGAACGAGCAGCGCATTACCGGCATTGCCCGTGTCTTGGCCCAGGTTCACGTTGGCAAGGAAATCGCCGAAGTCGAGCTGCCCGACCGTGCGCGCCACTTTGAGCGACAGGTCGAGACCTGGCCGCGCCGTCCAGGCCAGCGTTGCCGAGCCTTTGGGACGCCAAAAGGTTCGCGTAAGGCCGCCGGCCCCGGTCTGCACCAGCTTCGAATACTCGCCGCCCGCGCTCAGCTGCACCGTAAGGCCCGTGGCCAGCGTGCGGTTGTGGTTGAGGATCAGCTCGTAGCGATCTTCGGTGACGCCCCCCGATCCACCCGGAAAGGGAATCTCCACGAACTCGCCGGCGGTGTCGAGGGTGAACAGCTGCCCGACCTGGTCGAGCCGGTTGAACGCCGCCTCGGCATCGAGCTGCCAGCTCCCGCCGAGCATGTCCCAACGGTACTCGGCGCGGCCGATGCGCTCGCCACTGTCCGACACCTGCGCGAAGCGGCCGCCGGTAGAAGGGGACCCGTCCGAATAGATGAAGATCGAATCCGACCGGAACCGGTTGTGGTTGAAGCGTTCGAGCCCGATCAGCTTGAGCCGGCCCGGCCCAAGCGCGAAATCCACGTCGCCGCCGAGCTCGTAGCCGTAGCCGCGCCCCCGATTGTCGAGGTCGCGCAGCAGATCGACGCCGGTAACCAGATCGCGCTCTTCGTCGTTCGAGAAATCTTCGTACGAACGGCTGTAGTTGGCGTTGAAGTTGGCGACCATGCTGCCCGGGCCATCCCACTTCAACGTTCCGGCCAGGCGCGGGAACTCGCCGACGAAGCGCAGCAGGATGTCGCGGTGCTCGAGCTCGTTGCCGGACCCGTTGGTAATCAGCGCGCCCTTGCCTCCGCCGGCCGCGCCGCGGCCGGTGCCGTGCGTATAGGCGGCGGTCCATTCGAGGCGCGGGGTCGAGCCGCTCAGCGATATTTCCCCGCCGGCGTAGACCGGTTTGGCGTAGCGAGGCCGCGCCACCGCGCGATATTCGAAGCGGCCGCTGAAGCCGGAACCTTTGGTGATGACGTTGGCGACCTGGCCCGACAGCCCGGGAATGCCGAGCGTCGCGCCGTCGACGATCTCGATCCGCTCGACGCGGTCGGTGGTGATCCGGCCCAATTGGGAAAAAAGGTCGTCGGACTTGCTCGACAAACGTTCGCCATCGACCAGGACGTTGTCGTTGGCCTGACCGAGCCCGCGGCCTTGTTCCTGCGAGACGATCGTGAAGCCCGGGATCTGGCGCAGCATGTCGAGTGCATTACGCGGCGCGAAGCGGGCGAAGTCGGCCGGCGTGTAGACATCGCGCGCCTCCAGCGTTTCGGTCGCCACGGGCGGCGGCGCATCCCCGCTGTCGTCCTGAGCCAGTGCGGGCGCGGCGACCAGCAAGGCCAGCACCGAAGCGGTCGCGCGCAGTCCCTTCATCCTCACCTCCGATTACATTTGTAGTTACCGAGGCGCGTATCCCACCCGAACGCTAGTGGCAGTTGGGATCGACCGAATGTCCATTCGGACCGACGAATGACTCTGACCGACCAGCAGCGTGCGACGATCGCGCGCGCGCCAACGAACGCCCTTGAACTGGCGGGACGCACACGCGACATAGGCGCCGGCTTCAAGACGAGAGGACTTCCATGATCGACGTGTTCGGCGGCATCGGCGGGGGCTATGGCGCCCAGGGCAAATTCCACACCGATCCGGTGACCGGGGCGCTCGTCCCCGTGGTGGTCGAGAGCACCAGCCGCGGAGAGCGCAGCTTCGACATTTTCAGTCGCCTTCTGCGCGAGCGGATCGTGTTCATCACCGGTGAGGTCGAGGACCACATGGCCTCGCTGATCGTCGCCCAGCTCCTGTTCTTGGAAAGCGAGAACAGCCAGGACATCTCCATGTACATCAACTCGCCGGGCGGCGTGGTAACGGCCGGGATGGCGATCCACGATACCATGCAATACATCAAGCCCAAGGTCCGCACCGTCTGCGTCGGCCAGGCTGCTTCGATGGGCAGCTTCCTGCTCGCGGCGGGCGAACCGGGCATGCGCGTGGCGTTGCCCAACGCCCGGATCATGGTCCATCAGCCGAGCGGCGGCGCGCGCGGCATGGCCTCGGACATCGAGATTCAGGCCAAGGAAATCCTCCGCATCCGCAAGCGGATGAACGATCTCTATGCGAAATATACGGGCCAGACGTTGACCGATATCGAGAAGGCGATGGACCGCGACACGTTCCTCGAAGCGGAGGAAGCGCTCAAATTCGGCATTGTCGACAAGGTCTTCGCCCACCGGCCAAAGGACGAGGAAACCGGCGTCGAAAGCGGCACGGGCGGCGCGCCGGATTAAGATCCGCCCCGCCCGCGGCACGCAACACCCCGTCGCGGATCTGTAGCATTTTGGCAACCTTGCCCCTTCAGGCTGGAGCAAGCCGGGGCTATTAAGGTTGATACGATTGATATTAGCACCTTCCGGGCTACATTCCGGGAGGCGAATCCCCGACGGCCCGGCTTGCGGCAACCGCGGGCGCAATGGACGAGAGAATGACCAAACTCAGCGGATCCGACAGCAAGAGCACTCTCTACTGCAGCTTCTGTGGCAAGTCGCAGCATGAGGTGCGCAAGCTGATCGC
>CBHCZH010000008.1:0-46593 GCA_965977975.1 uncultured bacterium | reverse complement strand
GTTCGTATGCATTTGGCCTCACGAGCGGCGCCGGGCCCACGTTCGGCAATCTCACGGAGCACGGCGGTTTCATGCCGAACGGCGGGATGACCGTGCTGGCAGCGACCACGAGCGTGATCTTCGCGCTCGTCGGCGCCGAAATCGCCACCATTGCCGCGGCAGAATCGGCCGAACCCAGCCGCACCATCGCGCGGATGACAAGCTCCGTCGCGGTGCGCATTCTGATCTTCTACATCGTCTCGGTTCTGCTGATAGTATCCGTGGTTCCGTGGAATACCGTCGTTCCGGGGCAGTCGCCTTTCGCCACTGCGCTCGAGGCAATCGGCATTCCCGGCGCGGCGCTGATCATGAACATCATCGTTCTGATCGCTGTTCTTTCGTGCCTCAATTCCGGCCTTTACGTGACCTCGCGTGTTCTCTTCACCCTCGCCGCCCGCGGCGATGCGCCGCAGGCGCTCGTCTCGGTCAACAGGCGCAAGGTGCCGGTGCGCTCGATCCTCATCGCCAGCCTGTTCAGCTACGGCGCCTTGGGAGCCTCGGTGCTGTCGCCGGAACTGGTGTTCAGCTTCCTCGTCAACGCATCCGGTGCGCTGATGCTCATCGTCTATCTGATGATCGCGCTTTCGCAGATCAGGCTGCGGCGCCGCTTCGAACTGGAGTGCCCGGAACGGCTGACCATCCGCACGTGGCTCTTTCCCTGGCTCAGCTTTGCCGGCATCGCGGCGATCTGCGGGATCCTGGCTGCGATGGCGATCACACCGAAAGTGGCGTCCGAATTCTGGTCGAGCATCGTGGTCACCCTGGTCTTTGCCGCCCTGTTCTTCGTCTTTCGGCGGAACAAGGCCGAGCCACTCGACCCCCTCGCCCCGCGCTGATCGCTATCGGCGTCGGCTGCCCTAAATTCCTTCGTAGCTCTGATAAAAAGGCAGAGTCAGATCCCCGCCCCGCGTGGATAGAGCGGGTCGCCGGAATCGTCGGGCAGCGCCGGATCCTGCGCATCCACCGCTTCCATCGAACGGGGAAGCTCGGTCGGAAGGCGTCCCTTCGGCTCGGCTTTGCCCAGGATCACGTCCAATACGGCGGCATCGCTCGCACCATAATTGGCCAGGATGACCGAGGCCTTGTCCTGAACGTTGGAAAGGATGGCGGGCCGATCGAGAAAAATCGCCAGGATCGTCGGGACATGCGAGCCAGCTCTCACCATCGCGTCATAGGCCGGGTCACCCGGGCGGAAATCCAGCCGGCCTTCCTTTTGACGGCTGCCGAAGAAATGGTTGGGATGGAGCGTTTCGGAGGGCGCGTCCGCACGCACGATCGAAAAATCGGCATCGGCCGGATCGTTCACCACGGTTAGACCGGCAGCCGCAGCCGCCTTTGGATCCATTCCGAACAGCCAGACCTTTCGCGCTGTCGACGCGACCGGAAGCAGGGAACCGCGGTTTTGCAGCAGAACTTGCGCCTCGCGCTGCGTCTTCTCCGCCAGAGCCACGTCCTGCGGATCTCCAACGGCCGCCACCGCCTCTTCCGGATCGACGTACGGATTTTCGAACAGGCCCAGCTCAAACTTGCTGAGCAGGATCCGCGTCACGCTTTCGTCGATACGCGATTCCGATATTTCGCCTTTGCCGACGGCATCGATCAGCGGCTGGACCTCGTCGGTGCCGCCGAACTGGTCGAGCCCCGCCTCGAGGCCCTTCACATAGCGTTGGCCGACCGTGAGCCCTTCCACACCCCATGAGGTCGCTATGTCCTTCGGCTGCTGCGGAGCGGCTGAAGTGGGATTGCGGCACCCAGCGGTACAGTCGCGAGTGATCGCCCAGTCCGAAAGGACGATCCCGTCGAAGCCTTCGCGCTCGCGCAGCAGGTCCTGCAACAGCTGCTTGCTGAACCCGGGCCCGACCGGCTCGAGGGGCTCGCCGTCGACAGTCGTGTCGAGCAGGATTGGATATGCGGGCATCACTCCCGCAGCCTTCGCCTCGAACGCACCGCGGAAGGCCCGGACGTGCAGATCGAGGTGCTTCCCTGCCCGCGCGTAACGACCGTAATAGTTGTGCGCGTCAAAGCCGTCCGGCTGCGCGCCGTAGCCGACCCAGTGCTTGACGACCGTGATGACGCCATTGGGAGCCAAGCCACCCTCGCCACCCTGGAGCCCAGCGACGTAAGCCCTGCCCAGCTCGCTTGTCAGCACAGGATCGCTGCCGAAGGTGCCCGTACCGCGCGGCCAACGGGGTTCGGTAAGCAAGTCGAGCTGTGGTGACAGCGCCATGTGAATGCCAACGGCGCGGTATTCCTTGCGGGCGATGTCTCCGAACCGCTTGACCAGCGCCGGATCGCGCAAGGCCGCGAAACCGAGCAACTCGGGCCATTGGGTGACGCCGTTGGCACTTTCGCCCGCGCCTAGCACGTACTGGAAGTGATTGCGTGGATCGCTGCTGATCGTGAGCGGGATGCCGAGCCGCGTGTCTTCGGCCAGCCGTTGAACCGCATTGTTCTGGCGGGCCAGATCGGCGGGCGACAGCGTCAGCCGGGTGATGAAGCTGGTGACATGCCTTTCGCGGATCAGCGGCGCCAGCGCATCCAGATCGTAGGTTTCGGCTCGTCCGAGCAGCCCGCCCTTGCCGGGCAAGGTCGAGTGCATGAGCGTTCCGATTTTCTCGGCAAGCGTCATGCGTGACACGAGGTCGCGCGCGCGCTCTTTCGGATCCAGTCGCCAGTCTTCGTAGCGAGTGAGCTTCCCGTCGCCATCGAGATCGCGGAAACGATGGCCGTCCTGCTCGATCGCGGCCTTTGAACGCAGCCCTAGCTCGGGCTGCGTCAGTTCCGGCGGGCCGCCGGACTTGCATCCCGCAAGCAAAGCGGTGGCTGCGAATATCCCGAGAGCACCCTCCATCCGCTTCATGGCTGACCTCGCTACTGGCCGGCCGGTCTCGACGCCGCGGCGTCGATCTCAGCGCCCCATGGATCTTTCTGCGGAACCGCCTCGCCGCTTTCGGCGAAGTCCATTATCATATCGCCAGCCGCGCTATAGCGGGGCCATTGCGGCAGGCCGCCGGCATTGGGATCCCCGGTCCTGGCGAAGTTCACCAGATAGGCGCTCATCGCCTTGCCCATTGCGAGGTCCTTCGGCGTGGTCCGGTCGCCATATTTGATCGCCGTCGTATCGAAGAAGAACGGAATGTCGGTGGCGTGCTGCGCGCCCGGTTGCCCCACCGAATCCGCGACGTAGGAAAAGCGGTAGGCGTAAACCGGAACGTCCTTTTCGGCGATCGCGGCCGCAAGACTGCGCGCACCCCCGACCATGACACCGGTCCTGCCGCCCATATCGGCGCTGGTCGCGCCGATCATCAGCGGCACCCGCGCGAACTCGCCCGACGCATACGACGCCGCCGCGCCGACGGCGAGCTTGCCGTCCACGAACGGGCTGGCGAACGTGCGCGGCCGGTTGGGAACGAACAGCGCCATCATGTTGAGGCCGTCGGTCACCTCCTCGGCCGACAGCGCGCGAAGCTTGGCCAACGCGTCGGGATCGTCCGGTGCGATGTCTTTCGACTGCGCGAAATCGAGGCCAATCTTCTCGACGCTGGCAAGGCTGCTGCCGCCCATGGCGCCACCATCGCCACCTGACATCACTACTGCTTTGGCGAACAAGTCCTGGGCTAACGGCGAGGTGACCAAGGTGTGGACCGACATGCCACCGGCGGACTCACCCACGATGGTTACGTTGGCCGGATCGCCGCCGAATGCGGCGATGTTGCGCTGAACCCATCGCAATGCGGCGACTTGATCCATGAACCCGTAGTTCCCCAGCAGCCCCTCATCGGCGTTCTCGGCGGTGAGCTGCGGATGGGCAAACGTGCCGAAGCGGCCGACACGATAGTTGGCGCTCACGAACAAGACGCCCTGCCTCGCCAGATTGGCGCCGGAATAGGTTGGCGGCGACGCGCCGCCGTTCACGAAACCGCCACCGTAGATCCAGAAGACCACCGGCAGCTTCTCGCTAGTCCCTGCAGGCCGCCAAACGTTCAGGTAGAGGCAATCCTCGGCAGGAGGGGTTCCGAGCGGGGCGGCATCGCTGGGGAACGGTACCTGCATGCAGTCCTGGCCGTAAGCGACAGTCTGCTTCACACCGTCCCACTTTGCCGCTGGCTGGGGCGCGCGCCAGCGTAATTCGCCCACGGGCGGCGCAGCGAAGGGAATTCCCTTCCAGCTTTCGACACCGTCCTCGATCGAACCGGAAACCTGGCCGCCATCGGTCGCAACCACAGGGCCGGCCTGTCCGGCGGCGGCCGGCGCGAGGAGGAAGGAAGCACTGGCGGCCAAGATCAGATGTCTGATGTGCACTGCGATCACCTTTCCTAGAAGCGAATGCCCGCGCGCACGCCGTAGCGGCGAGGGTCGGCGAAGGATGCCGTCCCGTCGAGGCCGAAATTGCCGAAGCCGGCGCCCGTCAGCACGATCTCGTTCTCAAGGTTCTCCACGTAGGCGCCGATGTAATAGCGGCCGCCCGGAGCGTTGTAGGTAATCGAGGCGTCGGTCTTGGTGTAGGACGGCTGATAGTAGTCGATCAGGTTAGCAATGTCGGTCAGATAGTACCGCGAGCTGAAGCGTGTCCGGGCATTGGCCACCACTTCGCCGCCGTTCCCCAGATCGAACGTGTAGGTGGCACCCGCCGAGCCGGTCCATTTCGGACTGCGTGACAGCGGATGACCCGAGAAGTCGAGCGTAATCGGCGAACCGTTCACGATCCGGCTCGGGTTGTAATCGGCATAGCGCGCGTGGAGCCAGTTCAACCCGAAATCGAGCACCAGGCGGCTGACGGGCCTCACCACGGCTTCGAGCTCGGCGCCGTCCACGGTGGCCGCGGCGGCATTGGTGGTCAACTGACAGAACCCGCAACCGCCGAAATCGCCCAGCTGCGATAGCTGCAGCCCCTTGTATTCGTAGTGGAACACCGAACCGTTCAGCCCGACCAGGCGATCGGCCAGATTGAACTTGAAGCCGGCTTCGTACGCCGTGAGGGTTTCCGGCTGATAATACAGCTCCGACTCGCTGTAGACGCATTGCGGGGGCGCACCCGGCCCCGCGAGACAGCCGTCGTTGAAGCCGCCCGCCTTGTAGCCAGTCGCCACCGACGCGTAGATCAGGCCGAGCGGGGAATCGTAATCGACGCCCAGGCGCCAGGTCACCTTGTCGAAGGTCCGCGCTGCGTCGTTGACCTGCAGCACCACCCGGTTGCCCGGGATGCCGACGGCAGGATCGGTGTCGAACACCGTGGCGCCTACACGTGACTTGTCGTCGTGGGAGTACCTGAGACCGGCCGTGAAACGAAGATCAGTGAGGACCTCGTATGTAGCTTGGCCGAAAACGGACTTGTTCTCAGCGATCGTCGGATCCTGTGGGAAGCCGAACCGCGTGGCGAACGGCGGGAAACCGATGTTCTGCGGATCGAGGATGAAGAAGGCGATGCCGGACTTCTCCTTGAAGTAGTAGCCGCCGACCTGGGCCTGCAGCGGGCCGTCGCCGCCGAAGGCCAGCCGCACCTCGTGCGAGGTCTGCCAGTAATCGCCGTCGAAGGTTGCGCGGTTCATGCCCGCGATGATCGTCGAACGGCCATGTCGTTCGCTTTCGCGATAGGAGCCGAGGTAGGTCAGCGTGGCCGGGCCGAAGTCCCAGTTCAGCTCACCCATCACGCCCTTTTCGGTGTCGTCGTTGGTCGGCTGCCACTGCTGCGGATTGACGTTGCGCCGCTGCGCCCGGGCGGACGAGTCGTAATAGGTCGGCTGGACCGGCACGACGGCAGCGGGGTTCGTCAGCGGCGCGGCGCCGGTGAAGAAGTTGCTGGTCTGGACGCCGCCGACGCGCGTGCCCTTCAGCTCGCTGTAATCGCCGACCAGCAGCAGATTGAGGTCGCTCGTCGGCTCCCACAGTGCGGACAGGCGGACCGAAGCGTTCTCCTTGAACGGATCGTAAGAGAAGCCATCGCCCGAAGCATTGACGACATAACTGTCGTGCCGGTCGAGATTGGCCGCAGCGCGGATCGCGAGCGTATCGGACACGGGCACGTTGAGGACGCCGGTCAGGTTGAGATGATCGAAGCTCTCGTAGGAGGCATCGATCGACCCGCCAAAGCTGAATTCCGGACGGCTGGAGATGACGTTGATCACGCCTGCGGTCGTATTGCGGCCGTAGAGAGTGCCTTGCGGCCCGCGCAGGACCTCGACCCGCTGGAGATCGAAGAAGCTCACTTCCTGCGCTTGCGGACGCGCCAGATAGACGCCGTTGAGCAGGAATGCGGCCGAGGGATCGCCCTTCTCGGTCGAGTCGGTCGACGTGACGCCGCGAATGGTGATCTGCAGGCCGAGGCCGCGCACTATCGAGACGTTCGGCACGAATTCATCGAGCTGCGTGGGATTGGTGATGGCCGAGGCCGTCAGATCCTCGCCCGTTACGGCCGTCAGCGCGATCGGCGTCTTGGATGCCAGGCTCTCGACCCGGTTGGCGGTGACGACGATGTCGCCCGAATCTTCCTCTTCCTGCTCGTCCTGCGCCAGCACCGGAGTCGCGGCTAGCGCCAGCCCGAGCGCCATAGTGCCGGCACCAAAGTGCCGCCCGATCCGAAAATTCCTCACTGCTCTCTCCCCGATCCTGCGCTCCCCACGGCGCTTGTTGCCGATGTGTGATCCGCAAGTTTTCGGGAGACGGCGCCTTGGCTGGCGATCTTTGCTCACGCGAACTCGCGACGCTACCAAGCGGCTACGAGGCTGTGACAGCGTTGTCTAGAAAAATGTGACAACGTTGTCTCATCCGGGTTGCAATGGCCCCGCCGAGTGGCAAGATCCACCTTGTGCCAAGCGGTCCGGTTGCGGCACTTACGCCGAATTGCTGACAGGAGTGCCGCAAGCGCGGAAATGATGGGCGGACGAACGACTATCCTCGACATCGCCAATGCGGCGGGAGTTTCGTTCAAAACGGTTTCGCGCGTGCTTAACGGAAACCCTCGGGTGGCGGCCGACCTGCGCGAGCGCGTGCTGAAAGCCGCTGCGCAACTCGATTACCGGCCAAACGTCGCCGCGCGTTCGCTGGCGGGCGCGCGCAATTACGCAATCGCCCTGCTCATCTCCTCAGACAGCATCGCGAACGCCAACCTGGAAGGCTGGTATCTTCCGCCTTTTCTCATGGACTTGCAGGCCAGAGCGCTCATCGCTTGCCAGGAAAGGGGTTATCGATTCCACGTGGAGATCGTCGACCCTGCGGCCGCGCTCGATCTGCAGTTGAGTGCGCAGCGGCTATACGTCGACGGCGTGATCCTGGCGCCCCCGATCGCGGACAATCCGGCCGTTTTGGACGCCCTGGAACACAACCGCCTGCCGTTCGTGCGGATCTCTCCCGGCATCCAGCCCGATCGTTCGCCGGCCGTGATGGCCGACGAATATGGCGGAGCGCTCGCGATGACCGAGCATCTCCTGTCGCTCGGACATCGCCGGATCGGCTTCATCCACGGCCCGCCCCAGCATCTTGCGGCGGCTCGGCGGTACGAGGCGTTTCGAGACGCGATCGCGCGCTGCCCTGAGGCCGAAGAAGTCACCGAAGCGGGTGATTTTACTTTTCCCGGAGGCTCTGCGGCTGCCGAAAAACTGCTCGCATTGGAACACCCTCCAACGGCGGTGTTTGCGTCAAACGACGATATGGCAGCCGGCGTGATAGCGGTCGCGAGCAGACGCGGTGTGCGAATACCGGACGAGCTGTCCGTCGCCGGTTTCGACGATTCGCCCTTCGCCCGATTGACTGCGCCTCCGCTCACGACGGCCCACCAGCCCCTTGCTGAAATCGTTCAGGCGGCCGTAAACATGATCATTGAAAACACCAAAACGCCTCATGATCCTGGGGCCCAATTGGAATTTCAATGCAGAGTGATTGAGCGCGGTTCGACGGCGCCTGTCCATCAACCCTGAAGCCGATTACGGGATGCCGGGCCCCGGGTCGCGCCCCATCGCGGCCAGGCTTTCGCCGATACGCCCGAGCAGTGCATCGAGATCGGCGCGGTCCTGCCGCGAGAGGCCTGCAAGCAGGCTTTCGTGAAACTCGATGCGCCGGGACAGGGTCTTCCAGTATTGCGCCTCACCCGCTTTGGTGAGGCTCATGATCGAAACCCGGCCGTCGGCCGGACTCTTCCGGCGAGCCAACAGCTTCTTGCGCTCCAGCGAGCTCACCGCCCGGCTCACTTCACCGGGATCGACCCAGGCCAGCTCCGCGATCTGCACCACGGTTCCGCCGTCCGCCATCGAGGCGAGCCGCGCAAGCACTCGCCATTCGGCGTAGCTCAACGAGTCCTCGTCGAGGAGCTGGCGGATCGTCATGCGATCCATGATCTTGGCCAGCAGGCCGATTCTGAACGTCGGGAAATCCAACCGATCGACGGCCCAGCCGGTTAGCTGTGATGGCGCGCCCTTCCCGGCGGTCGGCGCGCCGCGACCCGCTTGCCGTCCAATCCGTGCCGTCGACTTGCTTGTCTCAGCCATTCTTCCCATCCTTCGAGCCCGCGAGCCGCGGCCCCAGATATCACGCCGTGCTCCCGAAGGCAGTCCTGTGCGTCTACCTCCGAAAATGGCTTGCTCGCCATATACTCCTTGACTAGTCAAGGTTTTGCGAGCGCCAGAGAGGACGTAGATGGACGCACGGACCTTTGATCTGCAAGACTTCGTCGACCGGCAAAGGGTCGGTTCGGTGCACGTCACGGTGCTTCTGCTGTGCTTCCTCGTCATGTTCATCGACGGTTTCGACATCTTCATGCTGGGCAAGATCGCCCCAGCGATCGCCGCCGATTTCGGGGTAAGCAGAGCGAGCATGACCTTGGTCGTGACGCTGCAGCAAGTCGGATTGGCTGCGGGCGCGTTTCTGATCAGTCCGCTCGGGGATCGACTCGGCCGCAAGCGAATGCTCGTCTTCTCCGCCATGGCGTTCGGAGTCGTGACCGTGGCCACCGCGTTCACGGGCTCCATTCTATCCATGGCGGTCCTGCGGGGCATTGCCGGCCTATTTCTGGCGAGCGTGCTGCCCATCGCTGTAGCGCTGATTTCCGAGTTCACCCCCAAGGCCCGGCGGGCGACTTTCATCGCGGTCGGCATGGCCGGCTACAGCCTCGGCAACGCCGCCGGAGCACTGGCGGCGATCGCCGTGCCGTCGTTCGGCTGGCAGGCCGGGTTTTGGGCCGGCGGGCTGGCGCCGCTCATTCTGGCTCCAATCCTCCTGCTCAAACTCCCCGAGTCCCTCGCCCACCGCAGTTACAGGGATCCCCAGGACCCGGCGATCGCTCGCACGATCAAGAAAATGGACCCGGCGATCGAACTGACGGGCGAAGAGGTGTTCGTCAGCAAGGATCGAACCTCTCGGGGAAACCGGACGAACCCGCTCGATCTGTTTCGCGACGGCCGGCTGCGGGCCAGCGCGGTTCTCTTCAGCGCCTGCTTCCTGTCGATGGGAACCATCGCTCTGCTGGCGGCGTGGCTGCCGAGCTTCTTCGATCAAATGGCAGGCGTTCCTATCGAGCGGTTCGCGGTCGCCGCGCTGTTCGGCCTCCTCGGCGGGATCGGCGGAATGCTTACGATCGGATGGCTGATGGACCACGTTCGCCCCAATTTGCCGATCCCCCTCTATTTCATACTCTATGCCGCAGCCATCTTCCTGCTCGGCCAAGTTTCCTTCGAAAGCGGTGCCTTCATCCCGCTCCTATTTGCCTTGAGCTTCTTCCAGGGTGGCGCTCAAGCCGGGCTGAACATGACGATGGCCCGCGTATATCCGGTCTTCGTGCGCAGCGCGGGTATCGGCTGGGCGGGTGGCGCGGGGCGGATCGGCGGCGTAATCCTGCCGCTTTTCGGCGGGTTTGCCCTTGCCTCCGCGTTCAGCTTGCAAGTCACCCTGACGATGGTTGCCATCCCGCCCCTGCTGGTCGCGCTGCTCGTGCTGGCCCTGCCCCCGGAGCGAGAGCGCGCTGAAAGCTGACGCTTCCAGGCGGTCGCAACCGCCGCGGTAATCCTTGACTAGTCAAGTTATTGTTGACCCATTGCCGAGCGCGAGATACTCAGACGTCAAACTAGTTTTAGAGACTCGCTACGTCGAACAACGACGGAGGGGAAAACAGGGAGGATGAAATGCGGCTTCTGAAAAGGTTCGCTCTGGTAACTTCGGCATCGGCAGCCATCGGCGCCGGCCTGGCCGCCCCGGTCCAGGCGCAATCCGATCCCGCCGAAGAAGCGCAGAGCTCGGAGGCGGCCCCGGCCAGCGAGGACGGCGACATCGTCGTCACCGCCACCCGGCAGGATCGGAGGCTCAGCAAGGTTCCCATCAGCGTTGCCGCCTTCAGCCAGGAAAGCCTCGACAGCCAGGGTGTGCGCGACGTCAGCGATCTCGCCCGCATCACTCCAGGGCTGACGTTCACCACCGACTCGTTCGGCGCAGGCACCGGGACCAACATCGCGATCCGCGGCGTTTCGTCGCAATCGGGTGCGGCAACGACCGGCATCTACGTCGACGACGTCGCCATTCAGATCAGATCCAATGCGCAGACCGCATTCGGCACGTCCTATCCGCGCATTTTCGACCTCGACCGCGTCGAAGTGCTGCGCGGCCCGCAAGGCACACTGTTCGGAGCGGGAGCGCAAGGCGGCGTCGTCCGCTTCATCACTCCCCGTCCCAATTTCGCCGATACCGAGGTTTACGGCCGAGCAGAGATTGCCACCACCGATGAAGGCGATGCGAGCTACGAGGGCGGAATTGCGGTCGGCACGCCGCTGGTGACGGACAGGATCGGCATGCGCGTGAGCGCCTACTATCGCCACGACGGCGGATGGGTCGATCGCAGGCCGTTCAACGTCGCGACTCCCAACAGCACCGAAGTCTATGAGGACGCCAACTCCTCGAACGCCCTCGCCTTGCGCGCCGCGCTAGCGTTCCAGCTCTCGGATGCGGTCACCGTCACTCCCGCCGTGTTCTATCAGCGGACGACGCTGAACGACACTTCGACGCTGTGGGGGACGCTCTCCGACGTGGACGATGGGCAATTCGTCAACGGGTATTCGCTGAGGCAGCACGCCAAGGATCGCTTCATCCTGCCGAGCCTCAACATCACGGCCGATCTCGGTCCGGTCGAAGTGGCTTCCGTCACCTCGTGGTTCGACCGCAGGGGCGCGAACGTCTCGGATTACACCAACCTCAACACCAACTTCATATTCGACACGCCCTACCCGTTCGTTCCGGGGTGGCGGGCTCCGGGATTTGCGACGGCGCGTCAGAAGGTCTTTTCGCAGGAAGTCCGTTTGTCTTCGACCAACCCGGAGGCGCGCGTGCGCTGGACGGTCGGCGCCTATTTCAGCCGCGCGCACCAGATCGAAACGGTGAAGGTCGAAGACACTTTCGTCGCGGACCTGATCCCGCTCGAAGCGATCTTCGGCATCGGACTGACCGATGGGCGGTACATTTTCACGTCGGGCAACAACACGGTGGACAAGCAATGGGCCCTTTTCGCCCAGGCCGACGTCAGCCTGACCGACAAGCTCACGGCGACGGCCGGGCTGCGCTACAGCGACACCACATTCGACTTCCAGCGCGACTTGGGCGGGCCGCTCAACTACCGCGGCAGCGGTCCAGAGACCACGAGCACGTTCGGGATCCAGAAGGCCAAGCCGTTCACGCCCAAAGTCGGCCTGTCCTACGAAATAGACGACCGCAACATGCTCTACGCGTCGGCCGCGAAGGGCTTTCGCGTCGGCGGGGTCAATCCGCCGCTCTTCGCGAGCTGCGTGATCCAGAATCCGCCGAGCACTTTCGGACCCGACACGACGTGGAGCTTCGAAGCCGGTTCCAAGAACAGGCTGTTCGGCGGCGCGCTGCGTACCGAAGCGAGCGTGTTCTACATCAAGTGGCAGGACATCCAGCAGTTCGTCCTGGCGGGCTGCGCCGGCAACGGCTTCCGCGACAACATCGGCTCGGCGCGGAGCCAGGGTTTCGATCTGCAGTTCTCGCTGAACGCAACAGATAACCTCCAGCTCAGTGGGTCGCTCGGCTATGTGGATGCCAAGTTCACCGAAACGGTGATCGTGAACGGAAAGATATACGCCAGAGAAGGCGATACCCTTGGCGGATCGCCATGGCAGCTCGCCGGCAACGTGGACTACACGATCCCTGCGGACAGCCTGGGAGAAGTCTATCTGCACGCCGACGCCCGTTATAACAGCCACAACACAGGCAAACTGGCTGCGTATGATGATCCGAACGCCTCGGGATACGATCCGGCGCTTCAGTTCGATCCGGCGGTGACGGAGGTCAACTTGCGCGCCGGGCTGCGGACCAGCGGCGTCGACGTTTCGGTGTTCGCCAATAATGTCTTCAACACCGCTCCGCTGCTTGGAAAGGCGCACGACGTCGAGACCTCGCCGCTGTTCTACTACCGTACGCTGCGTCCGCGAACGATCGGCCTGACGGTGGGCTATCGCTATTGAGCGACCAAGGGGCGAGGCGTGCCTCGCCCCAAATCGCTTCCGTTGCATTCTCCCTTGAATCCGGATGATGCTATTCCTTCGCGCCACGCGCTCGGGGAAGGTGGGACATGAAGAAGGAGATAGGATCGGCCTCGATGGCAGCGCTCTACCGCCGGCCGGGGTTCATTATCAGGCGCGCACATCAGATCGCACTGGCGCTGTTCGACGAAGCCGGCAGGGAGTTCGGCATAACGACGACCCAGTACAGCGTGCTGCACACGTTGCGTGCATGGCCCGAAATCGACCAGGTCAGCCTCTGCAATCTTATCGGTCTCGACCGGTCCACTGCCACCCTGGTGCTGAGCACCCTGGAAAGGAACGCTCTCATTGAGAGACGCCAGCATCCAAAAGACAGACGCCGCAAGCTACTGGCGCTCACGGCGCAAGGACGCGCGCTCCTGGAACGTGCCGCACCGCTGTCCAAGGCGATCTCCGGACCAATGCGTGAAGTGCTGAGCGAAGAAGAGTTGGAGTTGATGTGCTCGCTGCTCGGACGGTTCGTCGAAGCCTACAATGAAGAAGTGCGTACACCCCTGATCCGCGATTTCATCCCTGACAGCGCTGAGATCACATCACCAACCGGATAGCCGAAACCGGAGCGTGCCTCGGACCGTGGCGAAATCCTCCGACATCTGATCAACTGGGTCGCCGTCACATGGTCCGCCAGGCACCCGCGCCAAGGAGTGAACATGACTGAACCCGCATCGGCCCATTCGGCGCCGGTTGTGATTGTCGGAGCAGGTCCGGTTGGCCTTTGCCTCGCCCTCGACCTTGCGGGACGCGGCATCGCAACGATCGTGGCCGAAAGGAATCCCTCCGGAGCCAATGAGACCGTCCGCTGCAACCATGTTTCCGCCCGTACGATGGAGACGTTCCGCCGGTTGGGATTTGCCGACGAAGTTCGCGCCGTGGGGCTGCCGGACCGCTATCCGAACGACGTGGTCGTGCGGACGACCGCTACCGGGCGCGAACTGGCACGCATCCACATCCCCTGCCGGGCGGACCGGTTCATCGACAAGACCGGCCCCGACGGTTGGTGGCCGACGCCCGAGCCGCCCCATCGCGTGAATCAGATCTTCTGGGAACCGATCCTGGCGGAGCGAGCCCAGGCGCACCCCTTGATAACGTTGCTGAACGACCTGGAGGTACAGGAGATTCGGCAGGATGAGCATGGAGTTGCCGCTGAGGCCACCGATACTCTCACCGGCGCCAAGCGCCTGATCGAAGGTCGATTCCTGGTCGGTTGCGACGGCGGCAGTTCGATCGTTCGTCGCGCAATCGGCGCCAAGCTCGAAGGCGACGCGATGATCCAGCGCGTCCAGTCGACCTACTTCCGCGCGCCCACGCTCCTCGACTTGATACCGACCCGCCCTGCCTGGATGAGCTACCTGTACATCGGTTCGCGGGCGGGCAACCTCGTGGCGATCGACGGGCGCGAGACCTGGCTGCTGCACAACTACCTGCTGCCCGACGAAGAAGGGTTCGACACCGTGGATCGGGACGCGTGTTTGCGCCGCCTGCTCGGTGTCGATGCCTCCTTCGAGTATGAAATCATCCGAAAGGAAGACTGGATCGGACGCCGTCTGGTCGCGGATCGCTTCCGCGATCGCAGAGCATTCATCTGCGGCGATTCCGCGCATCTTTGGGTCCCTTACGCCGGCTACGGCATGAATGCCGGCATTGCGGATGCGATGGCCCTCTCCTGGCAACTCGCCGCCTATCTCAACGGATGGGGTGGCGAAGGCATGCTCGACGCCTACGAGGCGGAACGTCGGCCGATCACGGAACAAGTCTCCCGTTTCGCGATGAACCACGCAATGAAGGCGATCGCGGAGCGGCTTAACATCCCGCCCGATATCGACGCTGATGGTCCCGAGGCGGACGCGCTGCGTCAACAGATCGGCGAGGAGTCCTATCGCCTGCACGTGCAGCAATTCGCCTGCGCAGGTCTGAACTTCGGGTACTTCTATCCCGATTCCCCGCTGATCGCCTACGACGGCGAGAACGCGCCGGGCTACACGATGTACGACTATCAGCCCTCCACCGTCCCGGGATGCCGCACACCGCATTTCGAGCTGGCGGACGGCACGTCGGTCTACGATGCGCTCGGCCCCGAATACACGCTGCTGCGCTTCGACCCCGCCATCGAGGCTGCCCCGTTGCTCGAAGCGGCGGCGGCGGCGGGTGTGCCGATCGACCTGCTCGACGTCGATCTCCCGGAGCGCCCGGAGCCTTATCGCCATGGCCTGCTTCTCAGTCGCCCCGACCGGCACGTGGCGTGGCGCGGAGACGCGCTACCGCCGGACCCGGCCGGCCTGATCGCCCATGTAACCGGCAGCGCGCTCAATCGCGACGGCGCCTTGCTGACGACGAGTGACGCGAGCTGAACGAGGCCGACCGAAAGGATCGAGGAATGGAGATTTCACGGCGACACTTCCTGGCAGGCGCCAGCGTTCCGCTGATCCTTGGTCCGGGCGCCATTGGGTGCACGCAGGGCGCGACCGAGAGGCCCGAGGCAACGCTCGCGCGAACCACGGCCGGCCCGGTGCGCGGAAAGGCGGACCGCGGTGCGGTCGCCTTCAAGGGCATTCCTTACGGCGCACCGACCGATGGGAAGCGGCGTTTCATGCCTCCGTCGCCGCCGAGCCCCTGGGCCGAGCCGCGGCCGGCTTTCGATTACGGCCCGATCGCTCCCCAGCGCGCGCCCGGCGCGGCCTCGTCTGCCGCGGATTTGCCCGAGAGCGAAGATTGCCTGACGCTCAACGTCTGGACTCCCGCCCTGCGCGACGGTGCCAAGCGACCTGTCATGGTCTGGCTGCATGGCGGCGGCCTGTGGCGCCTGTCGGCGGCCGGCGCGGATCAGGAGGGCACCCGCCTGGCGGCCTTGCACGACGTGGTGATGGTCAGCCCCAACCATCGCCTGAACGTGCTCGGTTATGCCTATCTGGATGAATTCGACCCAGCGTTCGCGGGCTCGTCCTGCGCCGGGATGCTGGATCTTGTCCTCGCCCTCGAATGGGTGCGCGATAACATCGAGGAGTTCGGCGGCGACCCGGACAATGTGACAATCTTCGGCCAGTCGGGCGGCGGACAGAAAGTGTCGCTCCTGATGGCGATGCCCGCCGCCCAAGGGCTGTTTCACAAAGCGATCATTCAGAGCGGCCCGGCACCGTTGGCGCTGGAGAAGCCGTACGCCAGAGAGCTGGCCGACCGGCTGCTGAAACACCTCGAGATCCCGAACAGCCGTGCGCGAGCAATCCAGTCCGTACCGCTCGAGGCGATCATGCGCGCCTATTATAAGATCTTCGACGAAGTAGGCGGCTTCGGCGTGCTGGGCGTCATCCAGGACTTCGCGCCTACCGTCGACGGAGCAACCCTGCCCCAGCATCCGTTCTGGAATGGCGCTTCGCCGCTTTCGCGAAACATTCCGCTGATCATCGGCAACACGCGAACGGAGATGACCGAGTACTTCCTAGGCAGCCATCCTAAGGCTCCAGCGCGAGACTTTGCGGCGGTCGCCGCCGAGCTCGAGCCGATATTCGGCCCCGACGCTTCCGCCATCGTGACCGGATACAGGGAGTCGCACCCCTCGGCCGGCCCGTGGGAGATCGACGCGCTGATCCGTTCCGACTGGCCGACCCGCCTGTTCACTCAGCGGATCGCGGACGAGCAGGCGAGCCTCGACGGTGCGCCCGTGTGGCTTTACCGGATGGATTGGCAGACCCGCGCACGTGACGGCCTTCTGATGTCGCCCCACGCGATCGACATCGCGTTCGTTCTCGACACAGTCGATGCAAACCCGATCCAGCCTGGCGAGGAGGACGAGATGCGGCGCATGACCCGCCAGATGTGCGCCGCCTGGGTATCGTTCGCGCGCACCGGCCGGCCGAGCGACAGCAGCTTCCCCGAATGGACGCCGTATTCGCCCGCCGCGAGGCCAACGATGATCTTCAACCTGGAGAGCCGCATGGCAGCCGATCCGGATGGCGCCGATCTCGCTCGCCTCAAGGCGGGCCTGTCACGCTATCGGGTGGTCGCTGGTGGCGTCAGCCCGAAAAGCGTGTCGACCTGAATGGATCAATCCGACCATGCATCGGGTGAGAAGAAATCCATCTTCGCGCGCCAGCCTTTGTCGGTCTTGATCCACAGCACCGTATAGCGGCCCACACGCGTCAGACCGTTGCGATCGGTGAGGTGCACTCGGCCAATCTCGCTCGCCATGTCGTGGCCGACCTGAACCTCCAGTGATTCGATCTTGAGCAGGCTGAGCCCCGCGCCCATGCGGGAAAAGTCCTCCAGGATCGCCGCGCGGCCGCGTACCGGTGGCCTGTTCGGTCCCAGCACCATCGGCCCCCATTCGTCGGAAACGAAATAGTCGTCGATCAGCTTCGCGGAATCGCGCGATAGAATGTTCTGCTCGAACAGCCGGTTGCAGGCGTTGATCGCCGCGACGACCTCATCCCGGTAGTCCGGGCTCACAAGGTTACGTTGAGCCACGACACTCGCCTCTTGCGCCGTGGCCGGTGAATGGCCGCTGGCGAACGCCAGCGCAACGAGGTGGAGCGCGAGACCCAACGCTCGCGAGCGCGTCCGAATGACCCTGGTCATTTTCCATCCTCCCCGAAAGGTGCCGAAATTCCGCCCCCGCGCCGATGCAGGCTTCGCTGATTGCCAGCAGAGCCATATGGTCATGGGCAGATCGTCGATCTCGCATTTTATTTGATTAGTCAAGTGTTCGGATCGGACACTAACCGCCGACGTCGCGGATCAGGCTGATCTTGCCGCCTCGCAACCCATAGATGATCGCGCCGGACAGGACGAACTGATCGCCCGGCTGCAATCGACGGCTCGGCAGTTCGACCTCGCCGAAGGCGGTTAGGCGGTTGGTCAGAGCCGCCATCATCAGTCCGGCACGGTTGTCGATCGCCAAGTGATGCACCGTTACATTCTCTCCCAGATTGGCCCGCAACGGCCGGTAGAGTTGCAGCACCGCGTCGCGGCCCTGAAGCGGAGCGGGCGCGGGCGAGGCCGCGAACACAACGTCGGGCGTGTAGTATTCGGTGAACCGTTCGTCGAAACGGCCGAAGAGGTCGAGGTAGTCGCGAAATTTCTGCGGTGTCATCGTCGAAAGACGCACGCTTCCTGGCAGCGGTTCGTTCGCTGGGATGGGCGGGGACCTCGGCGCCATGCCGCCCCCAGGCAGGAAACGAGCGCTTTCCTCAACTAGAAATGTGTCGGCGATGAACCCTTCGGCAAGCCGAAAAAAGACGATCCTCGCCTCGGCGGCGTGGCCTTCGGTCGACGCAACGAGCAACTCCACCCCGATAAGGTTGGCTAGCTCGTCCAAGGCCAACGCACGCACCGTCGCGCGGCGCCTCAGCAAGACGGCGTCGAGAGCATCAGCGTCGCTCGCGGAGGTACGATACTCCAAACGCCTTGCGTCGCCCTGCTCCACCAGCGAAAGGTAATTCGCAAGGCTTCGAGAGAGCTCAGCCCGGTCCAGCATAGCGAGGGGCCCCGCCGATGCCGCTTGAGCCGACACCATGGCTCCTCCCACCAGGCCGGCGGTGGCAAGACCGGCGATGACCGCGCGACGGGTGCACTGCGTTGCGGTTCTCATTCGGATGATGGAACCGGTATCACTTGCCGCCCTTCCGCAGCGCCCCTGATCGACCGGATCAGACCGTTGTCGAGGCCGTAAACGATCGTCCCATCGACGATGAGCCGGTCGCCCTTCCGGTATGTCCGACCACGCCAGACGAATCCGTCACGTCTGGCGACAAGTTCCGTCCGCAATTCCACCATCATCACCTGCGCCTGATGATCGATCGCAACGGTCAATGGCGTCAGCGTCTCATCGAAGTCCTGCCAGATCCGCGCGTACCATTCGGCAATGGCCTGCCGGCCGACAAGCATGCCGTCCTCGGCTCCCTTGTCGAAAACCACATCGGGCGCGTAAAAATCGATGAACGAGGGGTTGGCGGAATTGAATGTTTGCACATATCGCGCAAAATCGCCCGCCTCAGCGATGGTTTCCTTGGCGGTGGCCGCGGACGACATGGTCATGGCCAGCGCACATACGGTCAGCCGGATCCCAACTCGCAGCATGCGACCCTTTCGAAAGAAGATGGCCGAGGCACGACACGGGTAACAGCGGAGATTGCGCGCCGTCAATATCCTTGTCTAATCAAGTATTGTATCAGCCGCTGGTGGACGCCCACGTCGGATTGAGCGAAAGCGACTCGATGCGGCTCAACGCACGCCTTATCCTGTTGCTCGTCGCCGCGATCCGCCAGGAGACGTACCAATGTACATGACGGGTTTCGGCAGCCACTTCGCGACCGAAGCCGTGGTGGGCGCGCTGCCGATGGGGCGCAATTCGCCGCAGGAAGTGCCTTTCGGCCTTTACGCCGAGCAGCTTTCGGGGACGGCGTTCACCGCGCCGCGGTCCGAGAACAGGCGTAGCTGGCTCTACCGCCTGCGACCGGCCGCCAATCATCCGCCATTCGCCCCCCTTCCTTCCACGGGCTTGCTGCGCACCGCGCCGTTCGACGAAGTGTCGACCACACCCAACCGCCTGCGCTGGGATCCGCTGCCCACGCCCGAGGCGAGTTGCGACTGGCTCGACGGCCTGGTCACGTACGCCGGCAACGGCAACGTCGCCGACGGCGCGGGGATGGCCGCGCATCTCTACGCCTGCGATCGCTCGATGCGGCGCGCGTTCATGAACGCCGACGGCGAGCTGTTGATCGTCCCGCAGCAGGGTCTGCTCAAGATCGTCACCGAGCTCGGCATTGTCGAGGCGCCACCGCTGCACATCGCCGTGATCCCACGCGGCGTGCGGTTCAGAGTCGAAGTGGACGGTCCCTCGCGCGGCTACGTCTGCGAGAACTACGGCGCGCTCTTGCGCCTGCCCGAGCTCGGCCCGATCGGCGCCAACGGCCTCGCCAATCCGCGCGACTTCGAGACACCGATCGCCTGGTTCGAGGATAGCGACGAACCGGTCGAGCTGGTGCAGAAGTTTCAAGGAGCGCTGTGGACGACCAAGCTCGATCACTCGCCTTTCGACGTCGTCGCCTGGCACGGCAATCACGCACCGTACCGCTACGATCTCACGCGTTTCAACACGATCAACACCGTCAGCTTCGATCATCCCGATCCGTCGATATTCACGGTTCTCACCTCACCGACCGACACCCCGGGCACTGCGAACGTCGACTTCGTGATCTTTCCCCCACGCTGGATGGTGGCCGAAGACACCTTCCGCCCACCGTGGTTCCACCGCAACGTGATGAGCGAGTTCATGGGCCTCATCCACGGGGCCTACGACGCCAAGGAAGGTGGTTTTGCCCCGGGCGGCGTCTCGCTGCATAATCAGATGAACGGTCACGGACCCGACCGGGCGAGCTATGAGAAAGCGATCGCCGCCGCGCTCGCTCCCCACAAGATCGAGAACACGATGGCCTTCATGTTCGAAAGCCGCGCCGTGATCCGTCCGACGCAGTGGGCAATGGAGGCGCCGACCTTGCAGCTCGACTACGACGATTGCTGGGCCGACTTCACCAAGGCAAAGCTGCCGGGATGATCTTCGCCATCGACGAGACGCATGATCCGGGGCTCAAGAGTTGGGTCGAGAGCGCCGACGGGCATCCGGACTTCCCGGTCCAGAATCTGCCCTATGCGATTTTCGCCACGCGCGACCTCGATCCGCGAGCCGGCGTCGCGATCGGCGATTTCGTCCTCGATCTGCGCGCGGTGTCGGAAGCCGGGCTGCTCGACCGCCAGCTCGACGCGACGCTTCTCGGCGATACGCTCAACGCCCTGCTCGCGCTTCCGATCGAGCTTCGGCGGAGCTTGCGCACGCGGTTGTCCGACCTGCTCACGAGCGAGAGCCATCGCGAGCGGCTACAACCGCTACTTCATCCGACTGACGAGTGCCGACTCGGCCTTCCCGTCACCATCGGCGATTATACCGACTTCTACGTCGGCATTCATCACGCGATGAACGTCGGTGCGCTGTTCCGGCCCGACGCGCCGCTGCTGCCCAACTACAAGTACGTGCCGATCGGCTACCACGGGCGCGCCTCTTCGGTGCGTCCGTCGGGCGAACCGGTCGTCCGGCCGTTGGGCCAGCGCAAGGCGCCCGATGCGACGGCTCCCGAGTTCGGCCCGTCGCGGCGGATCTACCCCGAGCTAGAGCTCGGGGTGTGGGTCGCGTAAGTAAACCGCCTCGGCGAGCCGATCCCGATCGCCGAGGCGCCGCGTCGGATCGGCGGCTTCTGCCTGCTCAACGACTGGTCCGCGCGCGATCTCCAGGCCTGGGAATACCAGCCGCTCGGGCCGTTCCTCGCCAAGAACTTCCACTCGACCGTCTCGCCTTGGGTGGTCACGCCCGAAGCGCTCGCGCCGTTCTGGCAGGCCCAGCCGCCGCGCCCCGACGGCGACCCGGCGCCGCTGCCCTATTTGTGGAGCGACGAGGATCAGCAGCACGGCGCGCTGGGGATCGATCTCGAGGCCTCGCTGTCCTCGGCCCGCATGCGCGAAGCGGATATGCCGCCACACGTGCTGAGCCGCGGACCGGCCTCGAACATGTACTGGACGATCGCGCAGATCCTAACGCACCACGCCTCGAACGGCTGCAACCTCAGGCCTGGCGACCTGCTCGGCACCGGCACGATCTCCGGTCCCGGCCGCGGCAGCTGCGGCAGCCTGCTTGAAATCACGCGCGGTGGCGCCGAACCGATCGAGCTCCCCAATGGTGAAACGCGCACCTTCCTCGAGGATGGCGACGAAGTGATCCTCTCGGCCCGGGCCCGCCGTGAAGGCTTCGCTCCGATCGGCTTCGGCGAATGCCGCGCGGTCGTGCTGCCGGCACCCGCGTCGTGATAACCCTGCACGGCTACTGGCGCTCGACGGCTTCGTACCGTGTACGCATCGCGCTCGGGCTCAAGGGTCTCGATTATCGCCAGGTCACCCACGACTTGCGCACCGGAGCGCAGCGCGAGAAGGGCTTCATGGCGCTTGCGCCGCAAGGGCTGGTGCCGGCTGTCGAGGCCGACGGCGCCGTCCTAACCCAAAGCCTCGCGATCATCGAATGGCTCGACGAGCGCTGGCCCGAGCCCCGCCTGCTACCGACCGATCCTGTCGGGAGGGCGATCGTCCGTTCGATGGCGCAGATCGTCGCCTGCGACATTCACCCGCTCAACAACCTGCGTGTGCTGACAGCGCTGCGCGAGGAGCTGAACGCCGACGAAACCCAGATCTCGAATTGGATCGCCCGATGGATCCAGGACGGCTTCGCGGCACTCGAAACGCTCGTTGCGCGGCATGGGGGGCGGTTCGCCTACGGCGACGAGCCCGGCCTGGCCGATTGCTGCCTCGTCCCGCAAGTCTTCGCCGCGGAGCGTTTCAAGGTCGACGTGTCCGACTTCCCAAAGGTTTTCGCCGCAGCCGCTCATGCCCGGCAACTCGACGCGTTCCATCAAGCCGCGCCTTCGACTCAGCCCGACGCCGACTAGGGGATTTCGCGACCAATGAGGTAGCGTTGCTTACGCCATGGCGCCCCGCAGCCAGTGCCGCGCCAAGGCCACATGGAGGCGCACCCCCAGCTCGAGGACCTTGTCGTTGAAGTCGTAATGCGGATTGTGAAGCGGCGACGCGCTTCCTTCGGCGCCCTGCCCCAGCCAGATATAGGCGCCCGGGCGCTGCTGGAGCATGAAGGAGAAGTCTTCGGATGTGGCCGCGGGCTCGGGCGCCCGTTGCGCTTTTCCTACCGTCGCCGCGACCTCGATCGCGTCGGCCGCCGCTTCGGCGTCGTTGACGGTAGCAGGATAGTACCGGTCGTAGTCCAAGCCGGCGCGGACGGCGAAAGCGGCCTCCACCCCGGCAAGGACTTGGCGCATTCGCTGCTCGATCCGGTCCTGCACGACCGGGTCGAAAGTCCGCACGGTGCCGCCGAGCCGGGCCGTGGCGGGTAGTACGTTGTGGGCATGCCCAGCCGCGATCTCCGTCACCGAGAGCACCGCGTAGGCCGATGGCGGAATGTCGCGCGCGACGATCGTGTTGAGCTGCTGGACGATCGCCGAAGCGGCCAGGATCGCGTCGGGCGTGTCCTGTGGGATGGCGGCGTGTCCGCCCTTCCCTTCGATTTCGATGCGAAACTTGTCGGCCGCGCCCATGATCGGCCCGGCGCGGGTGGCAATGGTCCCCGCCGGCAGGTCGGGCCAATTGTGCAGCGCATAGACGCGATCGCACGGAAAGCGTTCGAACAAACCCTCCTCGATCATTCTGCGCGCCCCGCCCAGCCCTTCCTCGGCAGGCTGGAAGATCAGGTGGAGTGTCCCGGAAAAGCCGGGCTCGCGCGCCAGCACCTGCGCCGCGCCGAGCAGCATGGCCGTGTGGCCGTCGTGTCCGCAGCCGTGGAAGCAGCCCGGCGTGCGGCTTCGCCAGGCGAGGCCGGTCCGCTCCTCGATCGCCAGGGCATCCATGTCGGCACGCAGGCCCAGGGTGCGCTTGCCGTCGCCGGCGCGCAGGACGCCGACGACGCCGGTGCCCCCGATCCCCTCGTGCACCTCGATCCCGGCGGCGCGCAGAGTCTCCGCTACCCGCGAGGCCGTGCGATGCTCGGCAAAGCCCAGCTCGGGGTGCGTGTGCAAGTCGCGGCGCAACGCGACGAGCGAAGGGAGCAAGTCTTCAACCTCGTTGGCGGCGGATGCCATTACGACCCTGAATTCTCGAACAGGTTCTGGATCGGGTAGTGGTGTTTCACGAAAGGGCTCTTGATCACCACGTAACTGAAGTACTTCTCGATGCCGTAGTCGCTCTCGAGCATGTCCTCGATCAGCTCCTGGTAATGGGACACCCCGCGAGCGACGAACTTGAGGAGATAGTCGTATCCGCCGCTGACCAAGTGGCATTCGAGGATTTCGTCCACCTTCGAGATTCTGGCTTCGAACCGTGAGAAGTCCCCGCGCCGATGTTCGGCCAGCGTGACTTCCGTGAAGATGGTCAGGAATTCGCCGAGCTTGTTGAGGTTCACGTAGGCGCCGTACCCGGTAATGTAGCCAGCGGTTTCAAGCCGCTTGACGCGAGTGAGGCACGGGCTGGGCGAAAGACCCACCGCGTCGGACAGCTCAACGTTGCTGATCCGCCCGGCTCGCTGAAGGTTGGCGAGGATCTTCAGGTCGATGCGATCGAGTTTCGGACCGAGAACCATAAGCGTGCTCCTCAGCGCATCAGTGACCGAATCTCCGGCACTTGCAGAAGTTGGTCGAGCGATCTTTCGACGCGGTCGAACATCTCGTCGACTTCGTCTTCGGTGCAGCACAATGCGGGTGCAAATCCAATGACCCCGTGGGCAAAGCAGCGGACTAATACCCCATTTTCCCAGGTGAGCTGCGTCAACCTGGTGCCGACTGCCGCGTCGGCACCGAAGGGTTCGCGAGTATCCTTGTCGACCACCAGCTCGAGGGCGCCGACCAGGCCGCGGCCACGCGCATCGCCGACCAACGGATGGCTGCGCATTGCCTCGAGACGGTCCATAAACCTGCGCCCGCTTCGCCTGCCGTTCTCGAGAATTCCCCCTTCTTCGTAGAGGCGGATCGCTTCGAGACCGATGGCCGCGCTCACCGGGTGGCCGGAGTATGTGAAACCATGTCCGACCGGTACCGAGGCCGGCGCGCTGTCGGCGATGGCCTGGTAGATGCGATCGTGCATCAGCATCGCGCCCATCGGCGCGTAACCCGACGTCAGCCCTTTCGCGAGGGTCATGAAATCGGGAGAGACTCCCTCCTCGTCGCAGGCGAACATCGGACCGGTGCGGCCAAACCCGGTGATGACCTCGTCGACCAGCATCAGGATACCCAGGCGGTCGCAGGCGTTGCGCATCGCCTTCAGCCAACCACGGGGCGGCACGATGACCCCTCCCGACCCCTGTATCGGCTCGCAGCAAAACGCGGCCACGTTGTCGGCCCCGAGTTCGACCACTTTGGCCTCCAGCGCAGCCACGCTCGAGGCGATCACCGCCGCGTCGTCGGTGCCCTGCGGATGGCGGTAGGGATAATGGCTGGCGATGTGGTGCTGCCAGGGGCGCGGAACATCGAAATTGCGGTGGAATGACGCTAGCGCCGTCAAGCCGGCGCCGTTCGAACTGGAGCCGTGATAGCCCCACTCAAGCGCGATGAACTGCTTTTTCTGCGGCTGCCCGATCGCGTTGAAGTAGTGGACGATATAGCGGATAGCGCTGTCTACGGCATCGGAGCCGCCAAGCGTGAAGTAGACGTGATCGAGCCCGTCGGGCGCAAGCGAGCTCAGCTTCTCCGCCAGCCTGATCGCCGGCTCGCTGCCGAAATGGAAATAGCCCGTGGCGTAAGGCAGGCGCCGCATCTGTTCGACCGCTGCCTCGACGATGCTCTGCTGGCCGTAACCCGCATTGACACACCACAGCCCCGCGAACCCGTCGAGCATGCGTCGACCGTGGATGTCCGTCAGCCACACCCCTTCGCCCCGGTCGAAGATTCGAACTCCGTGCTCCTCGTGCCCGCGGAACGAGGTTAGCGGATGGATCAGATGCCGGCGATCGACCTCTTCAAGCCAGGCGGCGGCATCGTTACGCAGAACGGGGGTGGGGTTCATTTCCATGCCGCAAGGGGTAACTCCTGCCCCGCAACGGGTTGAACCGAATTCGGCGCTGCGTCTGGCAGCCCCGGTCAGTTTGGTAGCCGAGACGGCATTTTATGCCGCCTCTGCCGGCTAGCCGATCTCCTGCGCGATCGCCTTGCCACATGCCAACGTGTCGGCGCTTCCAGCCAGATCGGCCGTGCGTCCGGCGGGGGTCGCCAGCACGTTCTCGATGCCTTGCATGATCGCTGCGGCAGCATCTTCTTCGCCCAGGTGCTCGAGCATCATCGCCACCGACCAGATCTGCCCCACGGGATTGGCGATTCCGCGTCCGGCGATGTCGGGCGCGGAGCCGTGGACCGGTTCGAACAGCGAAGGGAAATTGCGCTCCGGATTGAGGTTTGCCGACGGCGCGATGCCGATGGTGCCGGTGCAGGCCGGGCCCAGATCGGAGAGGATATCGCCGAACAAGTTGGACGCTACGACCACATCGAAGCGCTGCGGGTTGAGCACGAACTGCGCCGTCAGGATGTCGATGTGGTACTTGTCGTGCGTCACGCCCGGGTACTCGCCGGCTAGAGCCTCAACGCGCCCGTCCCAGAACGGCATCGAAATGGCGATTCCGTTCGACTTCGTGGCCGAGGTGAGGTGCCGACGAGGCCGCCGACTAGCGAGATCGAAGGCGAAGCGCAGCACTCGATCGACCCCATGCCGGGTCATCACCGTTTCCTGGATCACCACCTCGCGGTCGGTTCCGGCGAACATGTGCCCACCGACCGAGCTGTACTCGCCCTCGGTGTTCTCACGCACGACCCAGAAATCGATGTCGCCCGGCTTGCGTCCCGCCAGCGGCGAAGCGACTCCCGGCATCAAGCGCACCGGACGCAGGTTAACGTACTGGTCGAACTCGCGCCGGAACTGGATAAGCGAGCCCCAGAGCGAGACGTGGTCCGGCACGGTGTCGGGCCAGCCGACCGCGCCGAACAGGATCGCGTCGGCGCCGCCGATCCGATCCTTCCAGTCGTCCGGCAGCATTTTGCCATGCCGCATGTAGTAGTCGCAGCAGGCAAAGTCGTGCCAGGTCAAGTCGAGCTCGAAGCCGAAGCGGCTCGCCGCCGCCTCGAGCGCGCGAATGCCTTCGGGCATGACTTCCTTGCCGATTCCGTCCCCTGGAATGACGGCGATGGCGTAGCGGCGATTTCCAGTCATGGCGCTAGATATCCAGCCCGCCGATGTGGAAGGTCTTGGTTTCGAGGAACTCCTCGATTCCCTCGGCCCCGCCCTCACGACCGAGTCCGGACTGCTTCACACCGCCGAACGGTGCCATCTCCATCGCGATCGAACCGGTGTTCAGTACGACCATGCCCGCCTCGAGCCGATCCGCCACGCGAAACGCCCGGGAAAGGTCGCGCGTGTAGTAATAGCTGGCGAGGCCGTACGGCGTGTTGTTGGCCAGCGCGATCGCCTCGTCCTCGCTGCGGAAGCGGAACAGCGGCGCGATCGGTCCGAAGGTTTCCTCCTGCGCGAGCCGCATTTCCGACGTGGCACCCGACAGCACCTTGGGCAGCACAAAATTGTCGCCCTCGCGCCCGCTGCCGGTGGCGATCACTTTGGCGCCCCCGTCGAGCGCGTCCTCGACATGCTGCTTTACCTTTTCGACCGCCGCCGGGTTGATCAGCGGGCCGATGGTCGACCCCGGTTCCATACCCGGAGCGACCTGAAGCCGCGATACAGCCGCCGAAAGCCGTTCGGCGAAAGCGTCGTAGATACCGTCCTGCACCAGCACGCGGTTGGCGCAGACGCAGGTCTGGCCGGAGTTGCGGAACTTGCTGGCCATAGTCGCTTCGACGGCAAGGTCGATGTCGGCATCGTCGAACACGATCAGCGGGGCGTTGCCTCCGAGCTCAAGGCTCAGACGCTTGATGGTGTCGGCGGACTGGCGCATCAGCAAGGAGCCGACGCGTGTGGAGCCGGTGAACGACAGCTTGCGCACAACCGGACTGGCCGTGAGCACGCTGCCGATCTCTGCGGGCATGCCGGTAACGACGTTCATCACTCCCGCCGGCAGCCCGGCGCGCATCGCCAGCTCGGCCAACGCCAACGCGGTAAACGGCGTAAGCTCCGACGGCTTCACCACGACCGTGCAGCCCGCTGCGAACGCCGGCGAGCACTTGCGCGTGATCATCGCGGCGGGGAAGTTCCACGGCGTAAGGGCCGCGCTGACGCCAATGGGTTCGCGCAGCACCAGGATGCGTCGACTGTTGTCGGGCGGGGCGACGGTGTGCCCCCCCACACGGCGACCTTCCTCGGCGAACCACTTGATGAACGAGGCGGCGTAGCGGATCTCGCCCTGCGCCTCGGCAAACGGCTTGCCCTGTTCCGCCGTCAGGATGCGCGCGAGATCGTCCTGGGCGGCCAGCACGAGCGCGTGCCAGCGTTCAAGGATCGCGGCCCGCTCATGCACCGTCCGCGCCCGCCATTCTGGCCAAGCCGCTTCGGCCGCGGCCACTGCCGCTTCCGTCAGCGCCGCGCCGCATTCGGGAACTTGCCCGACCACGGCCCCGGTCGCGGGGTTCGTCACGTCCAGAGGCGCATGCCCCCGAGCGGGGACCCACTCGTCGCCAATCAGCGCTGCCTCACACAGGAGGCCCTTGTCCTGAATATCGATCATCCACAGTACGCCTGCAAAGAAATTCCGAAAACCTGCGCAGGGCCGGTTCCGCCGGCGAACGGTCCGCGCACCATCGTCGTGACCGATCCCACCGCCGGCAGGCCGACCTCGGTCAACCACTCTGAAAATCCGGTGCCGTCGACCGCGTCGATGCGACAAAACGCACCGGCATTGCTGCCCAGCCAATGCGTAGCGAGCACCTGGGCGCCCTGCACGTCGGGAGCGACGATGGGCCCGATCAGGCGCCCGTGGCCGAACCGGCGCATCAGTGCAAAGCCCACCGCTTCGTAATCCCGTTCGAGCACGACCGTGGGGCCATTCGCGGACAGCGTCTGCAGCAGCGCGCCGCGGTCAACTCCGCTCGCGCGGCTGTAAAGTGCGGGAATATCGCCGTCAGCGCCGCCGATGGGCCGGACCCGCTGATTGCGCACAACGTCCGCCAACGGCATGGTGGGGGCCATACCCTGGTGCTGGAGTATGCGCCCGATCTCCACGAAACCCAGCTTGCGATAGAGAGCGAGGCCATCCTCGGTCGCGTTGAGAAATACGGTACGGCCCTTGAGCCGCTCCAGCATTTCTTCGAGCATCCTGCGGCCAAGCCCCTTACCGCGCTCGCCCTCCCGCACAATGACCAGGCCTAGCGAGGCATGTTCCTCGCCGTAGCGCCAGGCGAGCGCGGAGCCAACGATCCGCCCGTTTCGCTCGAGCACGATCCCCTCGCCGGTTTCGAGCAGCAGATCCCAATCCTCTTCGCGGTGCGGCCAGGACACCTCCAGCGACAGTTCGACCACGGAGGGCAGATCGTCTTTGTTCATCGCACGCAGCGAGACCCGATCTTCCACGCCAACGCTCACCCGATCCTCCTGGGAAAATACAGCCCGACCTTGGTTTGATGCCCTTGGCACCCTCCCAGGCACCTTCATCCCTAGCCACCGCGCGGTAGAATAGTGTGCCGCATTCAGCCTGCGCTCGAAAGAATATGGCGTTCCCCGGTCATCGCCTGGCCCGGATCATACATCGATGCCTGCGGCTCCGGCCTGAGCCAGCGCCAAGTGGCAAAGGACTTCCGGCTGACCCGGCTGGAGCGGCGGAGCGACGGCATCGCATAGCCCGGCCACCGCAGAGGGACAGCGTGAAAGGAACGGGCATAGTCCGTTCTTGTCCGCGCTCAGGTCCGCCTTGACGGCGACCTGCGCCGGCACGCGGTCGAGCCACATCGGATCCATTTCGGGCACGGAGCTGAGCAGGAGCCGAGTGTAAGGATGATGCTCGCCGCGATCGAAGGCCTCACGGTCGGCCTGCTCAACAGCGCGTCCGGCGTAAAGCACCAGCAGGTGGTCGCAAAAGGCGCGCACGCGGGAAATGTCGTGGCTGATGAAGACGGTCGCGATGCCCAGATCCCGCCGCAAGTCGTCGATCAGGCTGAGGATCGCCTCGCCGACCACGGTGTCCAGCGCCGAGGTCACTTCGTCGCAGAGCAGGACCTCGGGCTGGGCCGCCAGGGCCCGCGCGAGGTTGAGCCGCTGTTTCTGCCCGCCCGAGAGCTTCTGGCTGCGCCGAGCGGCCATGGCCTGCGGCAGCTTGATGAGGTCCAGCAGTTCGCGAACGCGCTTCGCCGCGGCTTCTCCCTCGAGCCCAAAATAGAAGCGCAACGGCCGCGCCAGCGTTTCGCCGACGGTGTGCGCCGGATTGAGCGCGACATCGGCGTTCTGGAACACGATCTGCACGCGCCGAAGCTGATCGCGCGTGCGGCGCTCGAGCGAGGGAGCCAGCTCTTCCCCCTCGAGCCGCACACTGCCCGACGCACGCGGCAGCAGGCCGGCAATCGCGCGGGCGATCGTGGATTTGCCCGACCCCGATTCACCGATCACGCCCAAAGCGCTTCCCCGGGCCAGTGCGAAGCCGACGTCGTGCACGACGGGAATGGCCGGAACGCCGTCCGTAATGCGCCCATATCCGGCTATGAGCCTGTCCACCTCGAGCACGGGTTGCCGGGCATCGGTCTGCGCAGGCTGGCGCAGCGCGGGATGAGCGGCCGCCATGAGCGTACGCGTATAGTCGCTGCGAGGCCGGGTCAGGATTTCCTCGGCTCCGCCCTGTTCTTGCGTCACGCCGTCCTTGAGCACGAGGATCCGATCGGCCATTTGTGCGACCACAGCCAGATCGTGACTGACATAGATGGCGCTGGCCCCGGCCTTGGCGATGGCCGTCTTGAAGGTCTTCAGGACCCCTACCTGAGTAGTGACGTCGAGAGCCGTGGTCGGTTCGTCCAGGATCACCAGTTCGGGATCGGTGATCAACGCCATAGCCGCCATCAACCGCTGGAGCTGCCCGCCCGAGACCTGATGGGGATAGCGGTCGCCGATGGTTTCGGGATCGGGAAGCGCCAGCGCGCGGAAGAGTTCAATGGCTTTCGCCTCGGCCTCGGCGCGCCCGGCGAGCCGATGGACCAGCAGGGGTTCGATGACCTGGGCGATGATCGTTCGCGACGGGTTGAAAGCCGCCGCGGCGCTCTGCGCGATGTAGGTGACGCGCCGGCCGCGAAGGTTCGCCAGCCCGGCTGCGTCGAGCTGGTCCACGCGTGTGTCCCCCAGGCGAATTTCCCCAGCCTCCCGCGTCAGGCCGGGGCGCGTATGGCCCATCAGCGATAGCGCAACGGTGGTTTTGCCCGATCCGGACTCGCCGATCAGCGCCAGGACCTCGCCCTTCGGTAGCTCAAAGGTGACCTTGTCGACGATCACCCTCGCCTCGCCGTAGCGCGGGCGGGCGACGATCGTCAGGTCGCGCACCTCGACTTGCGCCGCGCTCATGCCTCGTCTCCGCCCTTGAGCGAGTCGATGAGGAGGTTGGCTCCCACCGTCAGCGTCGCGATGGCGAGTGCCGGCGCCAGTATCGCCAGCGCGCCCTGTGTGATGCCGGAGATGTTCTCGCGCACCAGCGAACCCAAGTCGGCGTGCGGCGGCTGCACGCCGAGGCCGAGGAAGCTGAGGCCCGACAGCATGAGAACGACGAAGACGAACCGCAGGCCGAGGTCGGCCAGGAGCGGATGGATCATGTTCGGCAGGACCTCGCGCGCGGCAATGTGGATCGCGCCCTCGCCCCGGGCGCGCGCGACCTGCACGAAATCGAGAGCGACCACGTTCATCGCCAGCGCCCGCGCGATCCTGAAATTGCCGGGCACGTAAGTGACGGTGAGGATCACCAGCAGCAATGAAAGCGACGATCCGAAAGCCGCGACCATGACCAGCGCGAGGATCTTCGACGGGATCGAGATCATCGTATCCATCGCGCGCGACAGGATCTCGTCCACCCACCCCCCGCGAATGGCCGCCGTCAGCGCCAGCGAGGTGCCGATGAAAACCGCCATCGACGCGGCGGCAAACGCCAGGAACACGGTGTAGCGCGCGCCGGACAGCAGCCGGCTGAACACATCGCGTCCCAGATAATCGCTGCCGAGCCATAGCTCGCCCGACGCGCCATTGAACACCTCCTGGTCCACGAACGCGCCGACCGAATGCGGGGCAAGCATGGGGCCCGCAACCGCCGCTGCGATCCAGAAGGCGACCAGCGCCAGGCCGACCTTTCCGGTGACCGACAGTGTCTTCAGCTTGGCCAGGACACGGTTCATGCGCGGAGCCTCGGATTTGCCAGGATGGCGATGACGTCGGCGATCAGCATCAGCGCCAGATAAGCTGCGCAGAAGATCATCGCGCAGGCCTGCAGCAGCGGCATGTCGCGGCTGGTGACCGCGTTGACCATCAGGCTCGCCAGCCCGGGGAAGTTGAAGATCGTCTCGACGATGATCGCCCCGCCCATGAGGAAGGACAGCGACAGTGCGATGGCGTTGACTACGGGACCCACCGCATTGGGCATGACGTGGAACAGAATGATCCGCGGGTACGGAACCCCCTTGAGCAGGGCCATCTCCACGTACGGCCGGTCGAGCTGGTCGGCGACAGCGGCGCGCGTCATCCGTGCCATCTGCGCGATCACCACCGCCGCGAGCGAAAGGATCGGCAGCGCCAGCGAGCGGAGCATCTCGCCCATCGTCGCCTCCGGCGAAACGAGCGCGATCGACGGCAACCAGAGCAGGTAGACCGAGAAGATCAGCACGCCGACGGTTGCCACCAGGAACTCGGGGATCGCGACGAGCGAGAGGGTGATAATATTGAGCACCCGGTCGGTCGCGCGCCCACGGCGGACTGCCGCCACGATGCCGATAAGCAGAGCAATTGGCACCGCTACCGCCGCGGTCAGTCCTGCGAGCATGAGCGAGTTGGGGAGCCGCTCGGCAATGATGTCGGACACCGGCAGGTTGGCGACGAACGATTGGCCGGGATCGCCCTGGAGGAGCGCTCCGAGCCACCCAATGTAACGCACCGGCGCCGGTCGATCGAGGCCCATCTCGGCGCGGAGTGCGGCCACTTGTTCGGGGGTCGCGCTTTGGCCGAGCACTTCCTGCGCCGCATCGCCGGGCAGGAGGCTGGCGATGGTGAAGATCACGATCGACACCAGCAGCAAAGTGATCAGCGCCGCGCCGACGCGCCGCAGGATCAGCGGGACGATGCCGGCATTCTCGAAGAAGCCTTTGCGCATCATTCGTCCCACCATGCGTCTTCCGCGAAGCGATACCCGCCCATCCCGCCCAGCGGCACCTGCTCCCACCCTTTCAAGCGCTTGTCACGGCCATCCGCCATGCTGATGAATACGGGGATCATCATCGGGCAGTGCTCGTATGCCAGCCGCTGCATTTCCCCATAGAGCTCGCGTCGCAATCCCTCACTCCTGGCGCCGCGCGCCTCCACGAGCAGCCGATCGAACTTGGGATTCTTCCAGCCCGTCTCGTTCCACTCGGCGTCGGACTTGTAGAACAGGGTAAAGATCAGGTCCGCGGTCGGCCTGGGGTTGGTATTGCCGAACGTAAGCGGGTGACGCATCCAGTGCGTCGACCAGTAGCCATCCGCGGGCACACGGTTCACGGCAAGGTTCAGTCCCACGCGCGAACCGTACTCCTGCAGGATCGATGCCATGTCGACCGATCCGTTCGCCCCGGGCGAGGCGAACACGGGCAGCGGCACGCCAGACAAGCCGGCGCGCGCGAGATGCCAGCGCGCCTTGTCGAGATCGAGTGTGCGCTGCGGTATCTCGGCATTGAAATAGGGATGGAAAGGCGGGATCGGATGGTCGTTCGCCACCGTAGCCGTGTTGCGGAACAGGGCCCTGTTCACCAGGTCGCGATCGACCAGGTGCTGGATCGCAGTCACGAAATGCGGGTTGCCGGTCGGCAGGCTGTCCTGCCGCATGATGAGATTGGTATAGAGCGACGATCGCGTGATGATGAGCTCGTGATCAGGCGAATCTTCGACGCGACGCGACGAACGCGCGTCGATCGCGTTGATGAGCTGGACGTCGCCCGAGAGCAGCGCGTTGACCCGGCCGACTTCGTCGGGGATCGAGATCAGTTCGATGCGCTCCAGGCGCGGCCGGTCGGGCACCCAATAGTCGACGTTCTTGACCACGACGGTGCGAACGCCGGGATTGAATTCTTCCAGGCGAAACGGGCCGGTACCGTTTCCTGCCGGCTTGTCCTCTCCGTTGCGCACGATCAGGAAATGCGACTGGCCCAGGATCGCAGGTAAGTCCGCGTTCGGATTAGCCAGGCGAAGCAGTACGGCGTAGCGTCCGTCTGCACGGATTTCGGCGAACTCTTCCGCTATCGTCGCCACTTTCGACGCGACCGCCGGGTCCTTGTGCCGTTGCAGCGACCAGACCACGTCAGCGGAGGTAAGCTCCGATCCGTCATGGAAGCGTACGCCGCGCGGCAGCTTGATCGACCAGGTGGCCATGTCGTCGCTTTCGACCGCCTCGGCGAGCGACATCCTGGTCGAAAGATCGGGCGCGCTCTTTGTGAGTCCGCTGTAAAGCATGAAATGGCGCGCATAGTCCGTCGCGGTACCGCCTTTCGCGGGATCGAGCGTGTCGGCCGTCGAACTCGACTGCGTCGCAACCCGGATCGATCCGCCGCGCCGTACCGCGGGGCGATGTTCCTGCTCGCCGCGCCCAAAGCCGATAAGCCCGGCCCCGGCGAGGCCGAGACCCGCAACCGATCCCGCGATCACCGCGCGGCGACTGATCCCACGCCCGCTCAATGAAGCCCCTCCTCAGGTGCGGAAGAGCCCGTTTCGCGGATGGTGCTTCGCTCGGCTCGTTCCATGTGCTCCTGACCTCGTTGGCCCGGTCCTCTATTCCCGGGATCATCCTGGACCTGAGCACTCATTATCGTCCGATCCGATGCCCCCGGGCCTCCGATTTGGGCTTTTATGCCGCCTTGCTCGGCAGATTCTGCTTCCATCAGTAACCGCGGGTGCGATCGACCTCACCCTCCAGCTCCTGGCCCCGGGCTAGCCGTCGCACGTTGTCCAGCAGCGCATAAACCGCGGTCTCGCGACGAGTCACGCCGGCTACGTGCGGCGTGACAATGACCGCGGGATGGCGCCGCAGTGGATGGTCCGCAGGCAGCGGCTCGGGGTCGGTAACGTCGAGCGCGGCAGCTGCAATCTGGCCGCTCTCCAGAGCCTCGAGAAGGTCATCCTGCACCAGATGACCGCCCCTGCCCACGTTAATCAGGCGCGCGCCTCGCGGCAGCCTGCCGAACAGGTCGCGGTTCAGCACTCCGCGCGTTTCCGCCGTCAGCGGAAGCATGCATACCAGAATGTCGCTGGCGGCGAGGAAGGCTCCGAGCTCCCCGGCGCCCGCGTAGCACTTGACCCCCGGCACGTCCCGCGCGCTCCGGCTCCATCCGCTCAGCTGGAAATCAAAGCCGCGTAAGGCGGAAAGCGCCGCCAGGCCGAGCTCGCCCATGCCCATCACACCGACCGACCGTTCCCGCGCCAGCAAGGTATGCTGCGGCTCCCAGCGACCCGCATGTTGCTGCGCCAGCTAGAGCGGCAGGTCACGGTGGAGCGCCAAGACGGCCATCGCCACATATTCGGCCATGGTCTGGGTAATGCCGGGCTCGATCATCCGGACGATCCGCACGCCTTTCGGGATCGCCTCCACGTCGAGTTGGTCGATCCCCGCGCCGATACTGAACAGCACCTCGAGGTTCGGCAGCCGTTCGATCAGCCCCGGTGGGATGGTCCAGGCGACCAACTGGCGCACGTCCGCCAAATCGCCCTCATCCGGGGCGCAGCGGAAGTCGGCTTCCGGCAACTCGCGCGCGAACACCTGCCGCCACAGGCGGCCGCGTTCCTCGTCCCCCAGATGCAAGATGGCCATGGCTCAGACCCTGCCCCTCTTGCGGGTCTTGCGCCACCACGACAGCGGCCCGCTGACAGCAAGAAACATGAGCGCCGCGGCCTCGAGCGCCAGCAGCAAGGTGCCCAGGGCGCCCAGATACGTGCCGGCGTGAAGCGGCAGGAGCACGACCCAAGGCTCCGTGCGCTCGCTAACGGGGGTGGCCTCCACCACAGTGCGGCCGCTGGCGTCCACGGCCACCAGATGCAGGGCGTAAACGTTGCGTCCAGGGGCTTGGAAATTGAGCAGGAAGCTCCCGTCGGGTCGGAAGCGCACGTCGCGCAACGCGGCCTGCGGAAATTCTTCGCGAGCGACGGCGACGGCCGAGCCCGCCGCCTCGATGGAAAGCGGCGGCCGAATCCCTGCCGGTGGTGTCGACAGCGGCGGCAAGATAGTTACCGCGATCGCCAAGCCGGTCACGCTGCTGAAGCCGACAACCGCCACGGCCAGTGCCCCGGCAGTGCGATGCCAGGCGCGCAGCCGCATCATGCCCTTGAGCCCCTTGCGCACCTTCAGCGCCTGGACAACACGGCCGCGCCCCGGCCACCAGAAGGTCGCGCCGCTGGCGGCGATGATCGATAGGCTGAGGCCGGTCAGGATAACGACGAACGCGCCGACCGGCGGGCTCAGCAACTGGTAATGGAGATCGAGCGCGACCTCGGTGGGAAAGCGCCAGATCGCGCCGTGCGCGAGGATCTCGGCGGTGACCGGATCGAGCGTAGCGATGTAAGGTACCCCTTCGCCTTGTAACCTCGCCAACGCGGCGCCCCGTTCGGAGCGAGGCAGGTAAAGCCGGTCGATGCGCCGGCCGGTGCCTCTCTCGGCGGCCGCTGCAAGGTTGGCGACCTGCGCTGTGGCCCGCTGCAACTGACTCGCCGTGACCGCCTGGTCGAACGGCCACCCCAGCGGCTCGCGGAACAGCAGAATGCCGCCGGTGATCGCCTGGAGCAGGATCAGCGGCGCGAAGACCAGCGCCACCCAGCGGTGGAGCGAAAGGAAGCTCGCCTTCTTCATGCGCGGTTGGGTTGCGCTGGATCGCCAGGGGGTGGGACGGAGGCGATCCAGCGCATGGGGGAAACGTTAGAAGGAGAAGTCGACGCGTGCCGTGAAAGTCCGGGGCGCGCCGGGCGTGACCCAGTAACGGTGGTACGAAGAGGGGTACCACACCTCGTCGAACAGGTTGGTCACGTCGACGCTGACCTTGACCCAGTCGGTCGGCTCGTAGCTCGCCAGGGCGCGCACCAGGGTATAGCCTGGCAAGTAGAAGTCGAAGCCCGTCTCACCAAGCCGCCGGCTTACGTAGTTCACGCCCGCGCCGACGGTGATCTTGCCGGCATTGCCGAGCTCCCAGCCCTTCGTCACCAACAGGTTTGCCTGGTGCTTCGGGATGTTGATCAGCGGATCGCCGGGCAGGATCGTCAGCCCGAAGTCGCGGTCGAGCGCCGACTCGGTCCATTGCGAGTCTGTGTAAGAGTAGGTCGCGAAGATATCGATGTCGCCGGGAAGCCTGGCGTTGACGTCGGCCTCCACACCGTTGCTGCGGGCCGCACCCGCCGCGATCGAGAAGCCGGCATTTATCGGATCGGTAGTGAGGATGTTGTTCTTCTTCATGTGGAACGCCGCGAGCGAGGCGGTCACCATGTCGTCCGGCGAGGTGTAGCGCAGGCCGACCTCGTAGGACTTGCTCGTCTCCGGCGCGAACGGGTTTTGCAAGTAATCGCTGCCGCTGTTGGGCCGGAAGCCGGTGCCATATGCAGCATAGACTGCGATCGTGTCGGAGAACTCGTACAACGCGCCCACCGTGGGGCTGAAACGTTCTTTGGTCACTTCGGTGACGGCGCCCGTACCGCGCTGCAGGATGCGCTGCTTGAAGTGGTCGAAGCGTCCGCCAACCCGCACCTTGAACCGGTCGGTGACGTCGATCTGGTCCTGGGCATAGACGCCCCAGGCGCTCTGCTTCTCGAGCGAATTGAAGACGACGCCCGTTGGCACCGGCATTTGGCCATAGACTGGATTGTAGATGTCGACTGCGTTGTTCGCCGCGGTGATCGGGCTGCCCGCAACATACGGCGGCGGCCGGTAGCGGAGCTGGTTGAGGTCGATCTTGAATTGATCCCAATCGGCGCCGAACAGGACGTGGTGGACGATGTCACCGGTGTAGACGCGGCCGGAGAATTCGCCGCGCACCGAGGTGTTCGTGGTGTCGAAATCGCGGAAGCGGCGCTGACGCGCGAGGTGTATCCCGTCATTATCCAAGATCTGGCGACCAGCGACCAGCTCGGGGTCGCTCGAGAAACCCTCGAACGAGGTGTCGCGATAGCCGAAACCCGCCAGGAACACCCAGCTCCCGCCGAGCACCTGCTGAAACTGCAGCTGGTGCCCCAGCACGTCCACCTGCATGTTGCCGTCCCCCGGCTCGCCAAGGAAGCGCGAGCGCGGGATCAGGCCGAGTTCTCCGTTAACGGACACGACGCCGCGGTCGAATGGCACGCTGAGGTCCACGTACTCCATCTCGTAAGAGAGGCTCGTGGAACGCGAAGGCTGGAACAGGATCGAAGGCGAAGCGACGATTTTGTTAGATTCGAGCGTGTCGCGGAAACTTCCCGCATCCTGGATCGCGCCGTTCAGCCGGATCGCCACGCTGTCGCTCACCACGAAGTTCACATCGCCTTCGGCGCGGTAGGTCTCGAAGCTGCCAGCGGACAATGCGGCACTGCCGAATGTCTCGTCCAGCGTGGCCTTCTTGGTGATGATGTTGATGGTGCCCCCCGGCTCGCCGCGACCGAACACCGCGCCGTTGGGGCCTTTCAGGACCTCGATGCGCTCGATGTTGGATGCATCGCGCGGGCCGCCGTAGCCGCGCCCGCCGTTGAAGCCGTTTACCAGGAAGCCGCTGGGGAAGTTCTCGTCGCCTGCGAAACCCCGCATGGCGAAGGAATCCCACAACCCGCCGAAGTTGTTCTGCCGGGAAACGCCGCTGGCCAGCTCCAGTGCCGACTCAAGCCGCGTTATGTTCAGGTCCTTCAGCAGCTGCCCGTCGATGAGCTGGACGGACTGCGGCACTTCCTCGATCGGCACGTCGCCGCGGTATTGCTGCCGCTGGCCGACGACCGTGATCTCGTTGCCAGAACCTTCCTCGACCACTTGGCTGTCGCCGGCAGCTTCCTGGGTTTCGTCGACTACTTCCTGGGCTTCCCCGGCAACGTCCTGGGCGACTGCCGCGGCAGGAAACGCCGTAGCAGCCGCGCCGCAGAGCAGGCCGATATGGATTGCGGATTTCCAGTTGCTCATTTCACAAATCCCCCAGATGGCCGCCCTAAGAATCGGCGACGACTGCTGACCCAACGGAAGCATCGGAAAACCTTGCGGAATTCCTGTTTTTATCCTTCTCTCCCGACCGTCCAAGCCTAAGGGCGGCGCGGGAAATTTCTTGTCGAATGCGGGGTGCTCCGCCGCGTTAAAATTGTGAAATAATATGCGCGGAAGTGGTTTATGCTGCGTGCGCCTGCACCCGCAGACCGCCAGCATTAGCTGGGACGGAATAGCTCGCCGTAGAATCCGGTCGTACGCACCGTCACGGTGACCGGCGTGTCCCCCTTGTTCCGCCAATACCAACCGTGATTCCCGCTATAAGGGGCAGTGAAGGCGCCTTGGGCGGAAGCCAGTTCGCGCTCCTCCCAATAGCTGGTGAACTCGCCTTCCGCGGCGTCCGGCCGCTCGCCGTGCATGTCCACCTTGACGGGGCCGCCCTCCGATCGCCACTCGAAGACGAAGCTGTCGCCCTCCTCCATCCGCGCCTTCAGCTCGGTGCCCGTATGCGGCGCAAGCTCGATCGTCAGCTGGTCCTGGTGCCACGCACCAGTGCGCTCGATGGTGTCGCGAGTCGGCAGCGAGGGCGCTCTTACGGCAGCGGCAGGCTCGGCTGGGTCCGACGCGGCAGCCGCCATGCCGGTCAGGCCGAGGGCGGAACCCGCGCCGGTAGGGTCGATACCGGCCTCGGCTGGAAGAACCACGAGCACCAGGATCGCAGCTGCCCCCAGCGCCGCGGCGGCTGTCGCCTTGCGCAAAGTGGCAGGGGAAGCAGAAGCGCTGTTGAGTGCGGCAACAGAACCGTCGGACGACACGGATTCATTGAGAGACGACATGTCAGGCTCCCTGAGTGAAATATCCGGTAAGTTGATGGCCGATCAGGACGAAGCCCGCACACATCAGCACGGCGTTCGCCCGAACCGCGTTGTGCCGAAAGCTGCCGGTGAGGCGCCAGAAGTTCATCGCGATGAGGATGAAGGAGAGCGCGAGAAGCTGCCCGAGCTCCACGCCCACGTTGAAGGCGACCAGGTTGGGGATCATCCCATCCTGGCTCAACGTGAGGTCCTGCAGCTTCGTGGCCAGGCCGAAGCCGTGAAAGAACCCGAAGATCAGCACCGCTGCCTTCGCGTTCGGTTGCCAGCCGAGTTGCTTGAAGCCGCCAAGATTGTCGAACGCCTTGTAGGCAACCGACAGGCCGATGATCGCATCGACGATGTAGGGGTCGGCGCGGATGTCGAGGAGCACCCCGGCCAGCAGCGTGGAACTGTGGCCGATGGCGAAGAGCGTCACATAAGTGCCGACGTCCCGCATGCGGTAAAGGAAGAAGATCACCCCGGCGAGGAACAGCAGGTGGTCATAGCCGGTGACCATGTGCTTGGCGCCAAGGTACATGTACGGGATGATGTTGACGCCCGCGGCCCCCTCGATGAAGGCCTGATCGTCTTCGTCGACGCCGTGCGCCCGGAGGGCCGCGCCCCAGGCTAGCAGCAGCACGGCCAGAAAAGCGGGGGCAAAGCGCCGAGCCAGCTCCGCCACGCTCGCGGGCGAAACGCCTGTCGCGCCGATGACCCTCACCTTAACTGGAAGCTCGCGAAGGTTTTGGCGCTATTCGCCTTGTCGACGATGCTGACGACTACCCTCGAGCCCCGGGCGGGCCTGATTCCTCGCGCGAGGAACAGATTGCCCTGTTGTGCCACGAGCGGGTGTGTCGTCTTCGCTCCGCCGGGCGCGGTGACGATGACCGAGGCAGTGAACCTCGACGCGGCCAGCGGCTCGTCCTCCTCGGTCAGATAGACCGAGAGGCCGTTGGCCGCCGTGACGAGCTCGAACACGATCTCGCCTGTCATCTGCACAGCGCCGCCGTGGCGCGGCTCCATGCTGCCGTGGGCGTGCGCCGGCAAGGCTGCTGTCAGCAGCAAGCCGGCCAGTGCCGTTCGGATCAGTCCGGTTTTCATGTCGATCGCTCCTAATTACTCGGGCAGGTGCGGCAGGACGAACGTCAGCGACGCGCGATGTTCGACTTTCTCGTAAAGTGCCGGCTCGCTGCTCGGCACGACGATGTAGGCGATCACGGTGTTCTGACCCTGGTTGCGCACCGGCATCGTGACCTCGCCCTGCGCGTCGGTCTTGAGCGGCGTCTGGTCCGGATCGTTGACGTAATCGGCCAGCACGTTGGCCCCCGCCACCGGCTTGCCTTCATAGTAGACCCGCAGCTTGACCGGCTGGTCCTTCAGCTCCGGGATAGCGCCGACCGGCACCACCTGCAGCGTCTGGTTGGGCAGCAGCGGCACGGCCGTGGTTGGCATCTTCGCGAGATAGACGGCGTATTTCATCGTCCGTTCGCTGACGACCGCGTCTGGATGCTGGTCGAGTCCCGCGTTGTGCCATTGGCCGTCCGGGGTCTTGGTCCAGACACCGTAATTCATCACCGCAGTCACGGCGGCGATGGGCTCCGCACTATCCACCACGGGGATCGGGCCCGCCACTCGCAGCTCGGTCTCGACCGGTTGCCAGTTTTCATCGTAGCCGGCAAACGAGGTAATCTTGTCCATCCGGCGCACGGCATCGAGATCGTCGGCCCCCACACCGTAGATCAAGGCAAGCTGCTTGGCCCGTTGCGCGAACCAGATACCGTGAGCGCCGGCCGACGACGCGGCCAGCACGGTGCCGGCGGCGGCGAGGGCGGCGAGGACCATTCGGCTCGAATTCATGACGTTCTCCCTACTTCTTCGCGGAAGCCATGCTGCGCCGTCGGCAAACGACTTTATCCCGTTTTTTGGCCCCTCCGCGGAACAATCCCGCGAACCCACAGCCCTCCACGGCGTCTTGCGCTCAGCCGAAGCCGACGATCGATTTCGTTTCGAGGTATTCCTCGAGGCCCTCCGGCCCGTACTCGCGCCCATTGCCGGACTGCTTGTATCCGCCAAACGGCGCATAGGGGTCCCACGCCGGGTAATTGATGTGCACCTGGCCGGTGCGCATCCGCATCGCCACCTCCCGCGCGGCGTCCTCGTCCGCACCCTGGACGTGGCCGCCGAGCCCGTAGATGCTGTCGTTGGCGATCTCGACCGCCTCGTCGACCGTGTCATAAGGCAGGATCGCCAGCACCGGCCCGAAGATCTCCTCGCGGGCGATCCGCATTTCCGGCGAGACGGGTGAGAAGATCGTCGGGCGGGCGTAAAAGCCCCGCTCCAGCCCCTCCGGACGGCCGGGCCCACCACAGAGGAGCCGCGCGCCCTCTTCGATGCCGGCGGCGATCATATCCTGCACCCGTTGCCACTGGGCACCGTTGGCGAGTGGCCCGTGCGTCGTTGCTTCCGAGCGCGGATCGCCGACCGTCATCGCGGCCGCAGTCTCCAGCGCGAGCGCCTCGACCTCCGGAAGGCGCGCACGCAGCACGATCAACCGTGTGGGCGCGCTGCATGACTGACCGCAATTGCGAAACGCAGCCGCGATCCCCGGGGGGACCGCCCGCGCCAGGTCTGCGTCCGGGAGCACGATATTGGCGGACTTGCCACCCAGCTCCTGCGTCACGCGCTTGACCGTCGGAGCCGCGGCCCGCGCCACCTCGACGCCGGCGCGGGTCGACCCTGTGATCGATACCATCGCGATCAGCGGATGCGTGGCGATCGCCGCACCCACCTCCGGTCCGTCGCCGTTCACGAGGTTGAACACTCCCGGCGGCACACCCGCCTCCTCGAGCAGCTCCGCAAAGAGCAGCGCGCTCAAGGGCGAAAGCTCGCTCGGCTTGAGCACCACGGTGCAGCCGGCGGCCAGCGCCGGGGCGACCTTCGCGGTGATCTGGTAAAGCGGCCAGTTCCACGGCGTGATCATGCCGCAGACGCCGATCGGCTCGCGAACTATGCACGTGGTTCCGCGCATCGTCTGGAGCGGGTGGCTCTCGGCGAGCTCGGCCGCGACCCTGACATGCTCTGCCGCAAGCGGCACCTGGGCCGCACGCGCATAGGCGATCGGCGCCCCCATTTCGGTCATGAGCAGCTGGGCGAAGTCCTCGGCGTGATCGAGGATCAGTCTGTGAACCCGCTGCAGCAGCGCTGCTCGCGTGGCGCGCGGCGTCGCGGCGAACGTGGGAAAAGCGCGCGCCGCGGCTTGCCCGGCAGCGTCGACATCCTGCGCATTGCCCAGCGCCAGCTCAGCAAGCGGTGCCTCGGTGGCCGGATTGACCACCACACAATGCCCCCTGCCCGCCGGCGTGCGCCACTCCCCGTCGACGAAGGCCTGGCCCAGCCGGCCCCGGTGCTGAAGCCCCTCCAAAGGAGCGGGTGGCTCGGCAACCTGCATTGCGGCCGGCGCGGCGGTCATAGGTACTTCAGCCACCAGATGTCCCTGCGTCGCTGCTTGAGCTCGGCGAACCACCGGGTCGGGTAATAGAGCGGGACAATCAGGGCCGCGGCGATCAGCCACACGGCCCACACGCCGTCGATGCCGAATAGTTCACCCTTGTTGGGTCCGAAGGTGGCGTAGGCGGCATTGTACAGCAGCTTGAGCAGGTAGAGGTGGAGGACATAGAAGAACATCGGCGCGCCGCCGAAGTATGCCAGGTGCGGCAAAACCGGGCTCTTGTTGCGGGCCTCGAACAGCGCCAGCAACAGGCAGCCGACCCCCACAGTGGGCATCAGGAACAGCAGGGACGGCGGGTACTTGGTGAGGGCGAGGAAGCTCATCACCGTGCGCAGTGGATTCTCACCATATGCCCAGGGCTCGTCGCCGTAGAAGTTGAGCCACCGGATCGCGACGAAGCCGACGACCAGGCCCAAGCCCAGCAGCAGCAGGCGCCGCATCCGCTGGTCCGGTGTTGTCGAGCCTCCGAACAACGGTCCCGCACAATAGCCCAGCGCCATAAGGCCAATCCACGGCAGGACCGGATAGCTGGTCTTGATCGCGACGCCACCGCCGATCTCGATCAGCTCGCGCTGATGGAGCTGTGCCCAGAGATAGTAGAACGGGGAGTCGGGGCCGACATAGATCGGGTCGAGCAGGTTGTGCAGGACAACGATGCTCAGCCCCAACGCCAGCAGCACCGCGCGTGGAAGGTGGATCAGCGCGGCGAGCACCACCATGCTGAGGCCGATCGCCCAGATTACCTGAAGCCACAGCGTGCTCGGCGGGAACACGAGGTCCTGGGTCGGCCAGGCGAACGAGATCAGCGTCACTTCCAGCAGCATCAGGAACAAGCCGCGGCTGAACAGGAACCAGCTTACCTCGCGCTTCGTGTGCTTCTGGCCGTAAAGGAACGCCGAGAGGCCCGTGAGGGCTACAAAGGTGGGGGCGCAGAAGGTCGAGGTGATCCGGGTAAAGAACAGGCTCGGATCGGTCGTGGCGGCATCGACCGGATCGCCGACCGGGACGTAGAGGAAGAAGGTCTCGCGCACGTGGTCGAGAAGCATGAACAGCATGACCAGACCGCGCAGCGCATCGATCGAACCGATGCGCGAGCCGACACCTACCTTTGCGGCGGGCGGAGCGATCGAGCCCACCCTCGGCTGGAATCCCTGCGCCGTCGTCGCCATGGCCAACTCCCATCCCCAGGGGACATTCCGCCGGCTCACGGTCGAAATGTCGGTTGGCTCAAGATGCCTGCGTCCCAACAACGCATTTCGCCGATTTGGCCCTCACCAACGGCACAATCTTCGCGCATCCTCACGCCGGCGGGAACAACCCACCGAATCCGCCGGTCAGACCGTGGCGGGCGACAGCGTGCCGAGCCAGGAGACCAGCGCCAGCACTCCCGCGCCGGCAAGAGTCTCCAGAACCACGCTCCGGCGCAGGCGGCGCAGCGCGCCTCGCGCCGGTTGGGCATCGGCAATCTCGCCTGCCAAGGCAGGAGTAAGCCGAAACCGGTTGACCGCGGCAAGCCCCAGCATGGTGGCGAACAGCGCCAGCTTGAGCAGCAGCAATTGGCCGTAAGCGCTGGTCCAGATCGTCGAGATTCCCGCCAGCCCGACGATGGACAGCGTATTGACCGCCCCCGTGACAACCAAGATCGCCACCAGCGTCGATCCGACCGCCGCGAAGCGACTAAGCGCTGAGTGCAGCGCACGCGTCAGCTCGGGGGTCGCGGGCTTGACGAAAAGCAACTGCGCGAAGCCTGCCAGGGCTCCTAACCATCCTGCCGCGGCAAGGAGGTGGAGCACGTCGCTGGCAAGGAGAATGCGGCCAGTGTCGCCCTCCCCGGCCCCGGCATGGCCCATCCAGGCGAGACTGACCGTCGCCACGCCGCCGAACGCCGCCGCAAGTACCCAGGCCAGCCGCCCCGGCGCCAGTGCGGCCAGCGCCGCCAGCGCCACGACGGCAGCCGCGGAGCGGACTAGTGCCGCCTTGCCCAGGTCCATCTGGAACGCAACGGCACCGAGGCTTTCACGCGCCAGGCCTCCATCCAGCGAGCCGGCGAAGAACGCTGACTGGGCACCGATCGCAGCGATTGATGCGATGGCCAGAAGTGCCGCCGCCGCGACCAGCAAGGCCCGGGCGCGGCGCGCGAGCCTCGGCGAGAGGTCGGCGACCGGCGCGTAAAGATGGAACGCGGCCGAACCGAACAGCACCGCCGCTGCGGCATATTGCACCAACCTTAGGGCAATGATGACCGGCTCGATCACCTCAGCGGACGGTGAAGCTGATCTCGCCGTTCATCTTGTGGCCGTCCGCGGACGCAGTGCTCCAGACCAGCCTGTAGGCGCCCCGGCCGAGAGGACGGGCGGGTGTGACGACCACGGTCTTGCCCTCGCCCGCGGAAGCGCTGCTGGCGGCAACTTTCATCGCGCCGTGTTCGGGCATCGTCAGCTCGACCTTGGTGAAGGCGGCGACCAACTGCTCGTTGAAGTTCAGGACGATGGTCCTTGGAGCGGCGACCGCGGCGTTGTCGGCCGGAGTGGAGCTCACCAGCCTGGCATGCGCGAAGGCAGGGGAGGCTACGAACATCGCCAGGGCACTCGCTGCCGCCAGTGCCGCAGAATTCAACTTGTGCATCTCAGTTTCTCCCAATTGCATCTTCGTACCAGCTTCACCGGCACGAGGCAGCTAGAACCGTAGACCTATACCAACGATGCCCCGCGTCGATTGCACCGACTCGCCGGCTGCGCGCGCCATCGCTCGCGTATCCGAAAGTAATCGTTCGTGAATGACGCCAACGTAGGCATCGACATTCTCGCTCAACGCCCGGCGCAACCGCACCGAGGCGGAAAGCTCGGTGAGCCCGGCCGCAAAGCCCTCGCTGACCACGTCCTGCGCCGCCCACAGGAGCTCCACCCGCGGTTCGAGCGTTAGCCGTTCGGCCAGCCCGATCGCCGCAACGACTTCGCCCGATCCGGTGAAGTTGCCGCTTTCGGAAACGTATCCGAATATCTCGCCGCTCAGCCAATCGGTGAAATCGTGGGTCAATCCGGCACTGGCGTGGCTCAGGTCGCTGCCCGGGCGCCAATCGTGCCGCACACCCACGAGCACCGCAGTCGATGGGGCGAGTTGCTTCAGGAATAGCACCTGGGTTTCCAGCTCGTCCATCGAGGGCCCGACGTCCCCGTTTCCTGCCGCCTTGACCACGATACCCCACGAATCCTCGCGCAGTTCGAGGGTCGAATCGATCGCTACGTTCGCCTCATCGGAATTGGCGTGCAGCTCCAGCAGATCGACCTCGCCGGATACTTCCTGCGCGGATGCCCCTTCGGGAAGCAGCACCGCTACGAGCGCGGCGACGTAGGCAAGGCGAAGCACGATCATCCTGGAAGTCGTAAGCTTCTGTGGCGACAGGGGATGCTCTTCCGGGGTGCCAAAGCCGGGTCCCCTGCCGGGAGAAGCCGCCACGGCGGCAGGTTCTGTCACGGCCGCTCCGCGCATTGACGCGCCCTCAGTTCGGCCTGTTCCGCAGCAAATCCTCCACCACGCTCGGGTCTGCCAGCGTGCTGGTATCCCCCAAATTCCCCACGTCCCCCTCGGCGATCTTGCGCAATATCCGCCGCATGATCTTGCCGCTGCGCGTCTTCGGCAGCGCCGGCGCGAATTGCACCACGTCGGGCGTGGCGATCGGGCCGATTTCCTTGCGCACCCATTGCACCAGCTCGCGGCGCAGCGCGTCGCTGTCCTCGGTGCCGGCGACGGTGGTGACGTAGGCGTAGATGCCCTGGCCCTTGATGTCGTGCGGCATGCCGACGA
>CBHCZH010000007.1:0-47165 GCA_965977975.1 uncultured bacterium | reverse complement strand
CCCCTTGCCAGCCTGTGCCGCGTTCATTAGGGCGACAGGAAATCCCAACCCTGCTTCGAGAGGGCAAGAAATGACCGACACCCCGGACCGCGTTAAGAAGATCGTTGTCGAGCACCTCGGCGTCGAGGAAGACAAGGTCACGCCCGACGCGAGCTTCATCGACGACCTGGGTGCCGACAGCCTCGACATCGTCGAGCTGGTGATGGCGTTCGAGGAAGAGTTCGGCGTCGAGATTCCCGACGACGCGGCCGAGAAGATCAACACCGTCGGTGATGCCAACCGCTACATCGAAGAGCACAAGGGCTAAGCCCGCCAATTCCTCCCGCTGCTCAGGCTCGCGCTTGGCTGACGGGGCATCAGACAGGCTCGGTCCGGAAGCGGGCTGGGCCTGTTTCGTTTCGGAGACACGATTATGCGCCGAGTGGTCGTAACCGGATTGGGCCTCGTCACCCCTTTGGGCGGTGATGTCGAGACCGCCTGGGCCAACATCCTCGCGAGCAAGAGCGGCGCCGGGCCGATCACCCATTTCGACGCGAGCGACTTCAAGTGCCGCATCGCCTGCGAGGTCAAGCCGGCCGACCACGAATACGGGTTCGATCCGGCCAAACGAGTCGATCACAAGGTCCAGCGCCAGGTCGACCCGTTCATCGTGTTCGGCCTCGACGCGGCCGGACAGGCGATCGAGGACGCGGGTCTCACCGACATGGACGACGCCACCAAGCTGCGCGCCGGCTGCTCGATCGGCTCGGGCATCGGCGGGTTGCCGGGAATCGAAACCGAATCGCTGGTGCTGCACGAGAAGGGTCCGGGGCGGGTCAGCCCGCACTTCGTGCATGGCCGCCTGATCAACCTCATCAGCGGCCAGGTCTCGATCAAGTACGGGCTGATGGGGCCCAACCACGCGGTCGTGACCGCGTGTTCGACGGGTGCGCATTCGATCGGCGATGCGGCGCGGATGATCAAGGACGGCGATGCCGACATCATGCTGGCGGGCGGAGCCGAGGCCACGATCTGTCCGATCGGGATTGCCGGGTTCGCTCAAGCTCGCGCGCTCAGCACCAATTTCAACGACGAGCCGGCCCGCGCCAGCCGCCCCTATGACGTCGACCGCGACGGTTTCGTGATGGGGGAGGGTGCCGGCGTCGTCGTGCTCGAGGAATACGAGCACGCGAAGAAGCGCGGTGCGAAGATATATGCCGAGGTCGCGGGTTACGGGCTTTCGGGCGATGCGTATCACGTCACCGCGCCGCATCCGGAGGGTTCGGGCGCGTACCGATCGATGGAAATGGCGCTGCGCAAGGCCGGCGTGAGCCCGTCGGACATCGACTACATCAACGCTCATGGCACCTCGACGCCGCTCGGCGACGAACTCGAGCTGGGCGCCGTGCGGCGATTGTTCGGCAACGCCATCTCGACGGTGTCGATGAGTTCGACCAAGTCGGCGATCGGCCACCTGCTCGGCGGAGCGGGGGCGGTCGAATCGATCTTCTGCATCCTCGCGTTGCGGGATCAGGTCGCGCCGCCGACGCTCAACCTCGACAATCCCTCGGAAGGCTGTGAGGGCGTCGATCTCGTGCCGCACCAGGCCAAGCAGCGGCCGATCCGCGCGGTGCTCAACAACAGCTTCGGCTTCGGCGGCACCAACGCCAGCCTTGTCATGAAGCAGGTTGCCTGAGTTCAAGCCGATGAGTCGCAAAGGCTGGATCGTAGCGATCGTGCTCGCTGCCCTGCTTGCCGGCATGGCGGTGGCATCGACCTGGGGCTGGTGGGGTTCTTCGGAAGTCAAGGAAGACACCGCCTTCGTCGTCCCATCCGGCTCGTCGCTGACCTCGGTTGCGCACAAGCTCGAGGCCGAAGGGCTGATCAGCTCGGCCGACAGCTTCCTGCTGTGGGCCAAGCTGCTCGGCAGCGGCGATCCCATCAAGGCCGGCGAGTTCCTGCTGCCTGCCCGATCGAGCCCTTCGAAAATCCTCGACACCTTCCAGCACGGCGAAGTGATCCGCCGCTTCGTGACCGTTCCCGAAGGTCTGCCCTCGATCATGGTGTGGGAGCGGCTGATGGCCGAGCCGCTTCTCACCGGAACGATTCCGGTGCCGGAAGAGGGCTCGGTGCTGCCCGAAAGCTACGATTTCGAACGTGGCGAAAGTCGTGCGGCGATTCTGGCGCGGATGCAGAAGGCGATGAGCGACACGGTCGCCGAGCTGTGGCCCAAGCGCGCGCGCGACATCGCGGTCGATACGCCCGAGGAAGCGGTCACGCTCGCTTCGATCGTCGAGAAGGAAACCGGCGTCGCGCGAGAGCGGCGGATGGTCGCCGGGCTCTACTCGAACCGGGTCAAGCAGGGGATGCTGCTGCAGGCCGACCCGACGATCATCTACCCGATCACCAAAGGCAAGCCGCTCGGCCGCCGCATCCGCCAGTCGGAGATCGCGGCCGTCAACGGCTACAACACCTACACGATGGTTGGCCTGCCGCGTGGGCCGATAACCAATCCGGGCCGCGCTTCGATCGAGGCGGTGCTCAATCCGGCCCAGACCGACGCGCTCTACATGGTGGCGGACGGCACCGGCGGGCATGTGTTCGCGGGTACGCTGGCCGAGCACAACACCAATGTCGCGCGCTGGTTCGCGATCCGGCGAGCGCGCGGCGAGATGTAGCCAATCGGGCGGTTGACCATGGGGGCCGCCCGCCTTACATGCGCGCCTCCGGTGCCCATGGGGCGGAGTAGCTCAGCCGGTTAGAGCAGCGGAATCATAATCCGCGTGTCGGGGGTTCGAGTCCCTCATCCGCTACCATCCATATGCTTCCGGACGCTTCCGGATTTTTCCAAGAATGCTTAAGAAGCGCATTAGCTTGTAGATGGTTCGGGTCCGCAGATCGCCGTTGATGCCCGTCCAAAGCCAAACGGTCGAAATGAGGTCCAACGGGCCTTTGAGGGCCGATCCCCGCTGGTAATTTTCATACGGCTTTTGCCTGACGCGCGCCGGGGGCCTGTCATAATAGGGCTCTGTTTTAGCCTCAGCCGCCCATTATCGTCCCGCCCAAAGGTGCATCAGGCACTTCATTGGGAGGGCGAACCATGGCAAACCTAGTTCGGCTGATGCCGGTTCTATTCGCAACGGCGGCGATCGTTCCGCTCGCTGCGGCTCATGGGCAGGACGTGCCGGGAGAGCCCCAAGACGGACAGGAAACGGTCGCGGACGACGACGGCATTCCCGATATCGTGGTGACGGCCCAGAAGCGTGAGCAGCGGCTGCAGGAAGTGCCGATCTCCATCGCCGTGATCAGCGGCGAAAAGCTCGAGCGGATGCAGGTCACCAGCGGCACCGAAGTGGCGCGGCAGACCGCCAACCTGCGCGTATCGAACCTCGGCAACGAGGATCAGCCCAAGTTCGCAATGCGCGGCATTGCTACGCCGGAATTCAACCTGAACGCCACTTCGCCGACTGGCGTGTTCTATGACGAAGTCTATATCGCCACCCAATGGCTCGGCGGACCGCAGATATTCGACATGGAACGCGTCGAGGTGCTCCGCGGACCGCAGGGGACGCTGTTCGGCAAGAACACCACGGGCGGCGCGATCAACTTCATCACGCGCGCACCGAGCTTCGACACCGGCGGATACCTCACCGTGGAGGGGGGAACTAACCACTACTTCCACGCGACGGGCGCCGTCGAGGCGCCTCTCGTCGAGGACACGCTGGCCGCGCGCGTCGCGTTCAACATCAGCCGCAGCGATGGCTGGGTCGAGAACCGCAGTCAGATGAGCGGGGCTCGCGATCTTTCGTCGATCAACAACTACGCGATCCGCGGCTCCGTCGCGTTTCGGTCAGGTGATTTCGACGCCACCTTACGGTTGATCACCAGCCACAGCTCGCCGACCAACATCGGCGTCATCGCCTATGGCTTGGGACCGGGCGGCACGATTGCCAACGGGGTGAACCCGCGCGTCAATCCCTATACCGGGGCGCCCTTCTCTGTTCACGAAGGCGCCTACGACCACGTCGGGGAAATCATCGCCGACGGCTCGGGCGGCTACCTGACGATGAACCTCGGCATGGGGGACCACTTCACCCTCACCTCGATCACCTCGTATTTCGACGGCAATTTCAAGAACACCGTCGATGCCGACGGATCGATTTCCAACTTCTTCTTCATCGACTTTTTCGCCAAGCAGCACGAATTGAGCCAGGACCTGCGGCTTTCGAGCGACCTCGACGGCCCGTTCAATTTCATCGCCGGCGTTTATCACACGAACGACGAGGTCGATATCGAGACCAATTACCGGCAGAACGGCCTGGCGCTGTTCGACCAGACCTACAATCAGTCGCGCAAATCCTACGCGGCGTATTTCGACGCCACGTTCGACATCACCGACGGAGCGCAGGCCTACGGCGGCATCCGCTGGACCAGCGACCATGGCCGGCTGAGAGACTACCAGGTACGGACCGCACTGCCGCCGTTTATCCTTCCCGGCATCCCGCTTCAGCCGACGCTGAAGTACGACGACACAAAGCCGACGGGCCGCATCGGTTTGCGTTACCGGTTCACGCCGGACGTGATGGTCTACGCGCAGTACGCACGCGGCTACCGCAGCAGCGCCTTCAACGGCGGAGCGCTCGCGCGGCCGCAGGATCTCAACGTCGCCAATCCCGAGCAGCTCGATGCCTATGAGATCGGCTTGAAGTCGCAATGGTTCGACCGCCGGCTGCAACTCAACGCTTCGGCGTTCTACTATGACTTCCGCAACCAGCAGTTCCTTAACGCCGTCAACGTCGGCGGAGTCCAGGCGTCCCAGCTGATCAACGTCGGGCGGGCGCGCATCCAGGGCCTCGAAATCGAAGCGGTCGCGGAGCCGGTCGACGGCCTCTCGCTCAGCGCGGGGCTCGGCCTGCTCGATTCCGAGTACAAGGAGCTGGTGCTGCCGGACCCGGTTAACAACATGCCGAGGGATCTCGCCGGAAACCGGCTGATCGAGGCGCCGAAAGCGACGCTGAACCTGGTCGCGGATTACGAAGCGCCGATCGGCGACGACGACATGCTGACGTTCCACGTCGACGCGGTACGGGTTTCGAAGCAATTCTTCACGGCATTCAACGACCCCAATGCCACCTCCGACCCGTTCTGGGAGACGAATGCCCGGATCGCCTACGAAAACCGCGAGCACGGCTACGAAGTCTCGCTGTGGGTGAAGAATCTCAACGACAACACCGAAGAGACGGGGACCGTGCTCAACTACGGCAGCCTGCTGCGCTTCACCACGATACCCTATCCGCGCCGCTGGGGGATATCGCTGAACTACGAATTCTGATCGCACGAGGGCGCGCCGCACGGGTCGCGGATGCTCGGTGCATGGCGGAGGGGCTGCTCGGCGCGGATCGGCTGCCCCGCCTCGGCTCGTGCGTCAGCCCACTTGAATGCTAGCGCCGCCGTGTCCGCCTCCAAGGCCTTTGTTTCGATATCTTTCGTTCTATGATAAATTCGTTTCGTTCGCTCGCGCCCACTGCTAGCGAGTTGGGGGCGGCCAGGAGGATGAATGCGCATCGGGGACGACCAGTCCGATCTTGCAACAAGCGAGTTCGACCTTCTCGTCATCGGCGGCGGCGTGAACGGCGTGGGGATCGCGCGCGACGCCGTCGGCCGGGGCCTGTCGGTGCTGCTCGTCGAGCAGGATGACCTGGCGAGCCATACATCCTCGGCCAGCACGAAGCTCATTCACGGCGGACTTCGCTATCTCGAGCATTACGAGTTCCGGCTGGTGCGCGAGGCGCTCATCGAGCGGGAGCGGCTTATCGGCATAGCGCCGCACATCATCGAGCGGCTCGATTTCGTCCTGCCTCACGTGAGCGACCTGCGCCCCGCGTGGATGGTCCGGCTGGGATTGTTCCTTTACGATCACCTGGGCGGCCGCCAGCCGTTTCCGCGGTCGCGGTCGGTGCGGTTGGACAAGTCGCCGCTCGGAGTGCCGCTGCGCGGCGGGCTGCGCCACGGCTTCGTCTATTCGGATTGCCGGGTCGACGACAGCCGGCTCGTCATTCTCAATGCGGTCGACGCTGCCGAAAGGGGAGCCGTGATCCGCACTGGCACGCGGTTCATGCAGGCGCGGCCCGCGAGTGGCGTCTGGGAGGCTGTGATCGAGGGCGGGCTCGGTCGGGAAAAGGTCCACGCCCGCGCGATCGTCAACGCGGCCGGACCTTGGGTCGGCGATGTTCTCGGTACTTTCGCGGGGGCCACGGCCGATGCCAAGGTTCGCCTCGTCAAAGGCAGTCATATAGTGGTTCCCGCACTCTACCAGGGCGACCACGCGTACGTCTTGCAGAGTGACGACCTGCGGATCGTGTTCGCCATTCCCTACGAAGGGAAATACACGCTCGTCGGCACGACCGACGTGGATTGGCGGGGCGAACCCGGGACGACCGCGATCAGCGACGCCGAGATCGACTACCTGCTGGGCACCCTCGCGGCGTACTTCGACGCCCAAGTCGGCCGCGACGACATCCTGTGGAGTTATGCCGGGGTGCGCCCGCTGTATGATGACGCGGCGGAGAATGCTGCCGAAGTCACCCGCGACTATCGGCTGGTACTGGCTTGTGACGAAGGTGCGCCGCTCCTGACCGTATTCGGCGGCAAGATCACGACCTACCGCCGGCTGGCCGAGGAGGCGCTCGCGCGCCTGGCGCCGATCCTGGGCGAAGATCCGCGCCCTTGGACGATGGCCGCGACGCTGCCCGGCGGCGACCTGCCAGGCTGCGATCTTGGGACGTTCACCGCATCGGTGCGGGCATCTCATCCGGGCTTGCCCGCCGAGCTCGTGAACCGCCTGTGCCGTTCCTATGGCACGCGCGTCCGGTATATTCTGGGCGAGGCCGTCAGCCTTGCCGATCTGGGGACCGAGTTCGGCGGGGGCCTCTACGCCGCGGAAGTCGACTATCTGGTGGGCAACGAAGGCGCGCGGACGGCCGAGGACATCCTCTTCCGGCGGACCAAACTGGGCCCCTTCTCTAGTCCGGAGGTTGCCGCTAGGCTGACGGCATACCTTCAGAACCGCACTGCCGACCGTGCGGCTTCGTTCAGCGGCAGCCAGGATGAATGAACTCGTAGTCGTCCGACAGCAGCGGATTCTTGAACTGCTGCGAGAAGCCGGCCAGGTCCATGTCGAGGACCTGGTCGATCGGCTCGGCGTGACGCCTCAGACAATCCGCAAGGACCTGAATCTCCTGGCGGATCGCAAGCTGCTCGTTCGGGTGTACGGCGGCGCGGTGCCGCCGTCCGGCGTCGACAACATTTCCCACGATTCGCGGCAGCGGACGGCGCGCGAGGCAAAGGACGTCATCGGCAAGGCGGCCGCCGAGCTGATCGCAGACAATTCCTCGCTGTTCATCAACATCGGCACGACCACCGAAGCGGTTGCCCGCAGGCTCGATCGCCATCGCGGGTTGATGGTCATCACCAACAACCTCAACGTGATCGACATTCTCGAGCCGCTTCCGGAGGTGAATGCGATCGTCGCGGGCGGGCGGGTCCGGAAGAAGGACCGCGCCGTCGTCGGGTCGCTCGCGATGGGGTTCATCGACAACTTCAAGGTCGATTATGCGGTGATCGGCGCGTCCGCCATCGATGCCGACGGCGCCCTGCTCGACTACGACGTCGACGAAGTGCAGGTATCGCAGACGATCATCCGCAACGCGCGGTGCGTCCTGCTGGTTGCGGATTCGAGCAAGATCGGCCGCGCCGCGCCGGTCAGGATCGGGCATTTCAGCGACATCGACCTGTTCGTGACCGATTCCCTGAAGGACGAATCGCTGCGCGCCATTTGCGAGCGTCACGAAGTCAAGGTGATCGAGGCCGGCTGCGGGGAGGGATAGCTTCGCGCAACCCGTCCGTCAGGCTGCCCCGATCGGCTGTGTCGCGGTCACGAACCAGGTCAGCAGGATTCCGCACAGCAACGCGCCCGGCAGCACGCTGCGGGTCATTCGAGTGGTGACCAAGCCGATGAGCGCCGCCAGGAGCAGGAGCGGGATGAACAGGATCGCGATGATCACGCGCAGGCCTTCCGTCGGGGTCAACAGAGCGCCCGTGGCCGCGAGAACGCCGTACTGGACCGCGAGAAACAGCGTGAACGGCGCAACGAGCACGCCCAATGCGGCCGCGAAGGCCCGGGCGCGGCCGGCTCCTCCCAGCGGGACCAATCCGTCGAGGGCGCGCAGGGTGGCGATGGCGAACAGCACGAATGCGGGCAGGTAAACGAGGAAGTCCTGCAACCGCTCCAGCGTGAGCGGGCGCCAGATCACGATCCACCACTGCGGGCTCACATGACCGAGCCGGTCGGCGACGAGGATGACGATGGCGAGGCCGGCGGCGACCGCCAGCGCGAGCGCCAGCGACCGCACCGGCTGGGTCAGCTTCGCCGGCGCCCGGGGGTCCAGGAACCGCGTCGCCGCCAACGACAGCAGCGCGTTCAGGACCGCCCAGATTGCAAGCTGATTGGTGAAGGTCTGCCGGAGGATCGCGTTGACCGGGACCAGAAACTCTACCGCCATCGTGACCGGAAGGTAGCTCAGCATCGGGATCAGCCCCATCGCAGCGAGCGCCGCGTAGCCGCGTCCGCCGAGGGGTGAGGTGTCCTGCGGTCCATCTTCACGCTTCAGCGGGGCAAAAGCCGGCGCGCGCAGCAGGAGCCCGAATAGGCCCAGGCAGAACGGCACTATGCCCGCGAAGGCAAGCGCGCCGGCAAGCTCCTTGAGCGGCCAGACCTGGTCCGCAACGGGTACGGGCCGCTCCCCATCGAGAGTGCGCTCGAACCACCGCAGCGCAGGCGTGATCCCGGCGCGCGATTCGTGCAGCCAGGGGTGGGTCACCGCCGGGGTCTCGAGCATCCGCGCGGTGCCGGCGTCGGGGTCTCCGTAAAGACGTCCGGGCACGACGGGGTCGGTAGTGCTGAACAGCGCCTTCGCCTTGACCGTCGCGCCGGTGCGGGTGGGAGATTCCGGCCCCCACATGAACCCGCCGAACTCGTCGTAGAGGCCGAACACGACCAGCAGGTTGCGTGGGAAGCGCGCATCGCCTTCGGGCGCGAAAGGCGCGCCCACGCTCGAGCCTTCGAGGACCATCGCCCGATAGCCGTCGGGGTGGGCGTTGGCGGCGGCGAGCACGGTCCAGCCGCCCATGCTGTGGCCTTCCAGGCCGATATTGTTGCGATCGACGAACGGCAGCGAGCGCAAGTACGCCAGGGCGTCCGGTCCGCCGAAACCGTCGGCGAAGCTGGTCGGATCGCTCCCGCCGTGGCCGCGCTGGTCCGGCGCGAGCACCACGTAGCCCCGGCGGGCGTACTCGATCGCAAAATTCGACTGCATCTCGGCCGAATTGAGGTAGCCGTGGACGGCCAGGATCGCCGGTGCCGGCCGTTCCGCCGAGGCCTCGGCGGGGCGGAACAGCAAGGCCCGCATTCGCGCGCCCGAGCCTCCCTCGAAGTACACTTCTTCCACCGCCACGCCGCGGGGCGACTGCACGAAAGCGGCCGTCGCGAGGCCACCGATCAGCAGCAGCGCGCCGACCACAAGCAGGAGCAAAGACCGGCGAGACAGTGCCATTGCGTCATCGGCCATCGATCCATCCCTTCCCGCGATTTGGCTTTCCGTCCCTCGTGCCGGATCGACCTGTGCATAAAAAGGGTCCGCTTTCCTAGTTTTTCGTTTTGTTTCGTTTGCGAAAGCAGCTATGATGCCGGCGGGAGAAGATGTCATGGCCACTGCGCTAGCAACGCGCATGCCGGACCGCAGTTATCGACGCCAACCGGAAGTCGAAGCGCGATCGTGGCTGCTGTTTGGGGAAATCGCTGGGGAGAGCTGCCGTGTCCGCTCGCGCGGCATCCAGGTCGCCGACGACATCGAGCAATTCGTCGCCCGCAGCGGCCTGCGGCCCGGCGATCGGCTCGGGACAGAGCGCGAGCTGATCGATCGGTTCTCGGCTAGCCGCCGCCTGGTGCGGCAGGCCACCCGCGCGCTGGCCGCGAGAGGCAGCTTACGCATCGAGCGCGGGAAGAACGGCGGCCAGCTGATTGCGGCCGTCGACCGCAGAGCCGCACTCGACGCCTTCGTGGCAGCGATTTCCGGGCCGCAAGCAGGACACCAGGCGGCGCAGGCGCTGGCTTTCGTGGGCGATGCCCTGTCGCAGCGACATGGGGAAGCCGCCGAATTTGCAAGGGCCGCTCTGCTGCGGCTCGCCGGCGGTCATTGCGGTCAGGCCGAGCCGCACGCCGGCAACATGGCGGAGATTATCGCGCAGCGCATCGAACGCGACGTGGGATTCTGGGCGAACGGCAGATGGGGCAACCGCTCGGGCGCGCTCGACGCGATGTGCGACCATTACAGCGCAAGCTTGCCGATCGTCATTCAGGCTATCCGCCTTCTGGAAGACGGCGGAGTGCTTCGGCTCCGCCGCGGCCGCACAGGCGGCATCGTCGCGAACGAGGACCGCTCGGCGCGCGCCATTCGCGTCGCTCATGCGCACTTCGTCACGCACTCCGTATCGGTCGAGGAATGCGACAGCGTGGTCCGGCTGATCAACATCGCGCTTATCGACCAGGCGACGCGGGCCGTCGATGCGTCCCACGGACCCATGGCCGAAGCTCTCTCCCAAATGCAGACTGAGGCCGATGCGACCGCGCTGGGCATGCGCTGGTACAGGCTGCAGCGGGCGCTCTCGGACATTGCCGACAATCCCCCTTTGCACTTGCTCGCGCGCTGCTTCGCCGGGTTCGTGGTAAGGTTCCGCCCGCGGAGTTCGGAGCTGCGCCACAACCACGCGAGCGTGCTTCTCGAGGAAAGCGAACGGATCGTTGCCGGCGTCGCGACGCAACGCAACGATGGATGCGCCGACGCTCACATGCGTTGCCAGGAGGCGCTGAAGTCGAGCTGGTAGAACTCGGCGAGGGAAGCGGACTTCCGACGCCCGGATCCGGCCGCGGGCACGCTCGGTTTTCCGCAAAGAGGACCCTTTTTTTCGCCGCGCAATCGCTCACCGTCTGGCGCTCGCGGCTGATCCCCTCGCGGGCGGCTGTATCGGCGGCCACGAGTGGAATGCCGAAGCGTGCGGGGCGGGCCGGGAACCGGAGGGAGGCTGGAATGCGACATCCGCTGCTTGGCGAGGCGATCTCGGAAGCCGTTGCGATGTGGATCATCATCACCATCGGCTGCTCCGCCGCGGCGACGTACGCGCTCTACGATCCGAGCCCCTACAAGACCGCCTATTGGGGCGTCTGCATCACCTGGGGGCTGGCGGTCACGATCGCGATCTATGTCACAGGCGCGGTCTCGGGGACGCACGCGAACCCGGCCGTAACCCTGGCTTTGGCGCTCTTTCGAGGCTTTTCATGGCGCAAGGTGCCCATCTACATGGGCGCGCAACTCGTCGGCGCTTTCCTCGGTGCGGCAGTGGTCTATCAGATGTTCTTCCCGATCATCGACAGCTACAACGCGCTTCACGGGCTCAGCCGGGCCGACGGCGGCGCAGCCGGGGTGTTCTTCACTCATCCGAGTGAAGGCATCACCGTGGCGCATGCCTTCATCGACGAGATCATTCTGACCGGAATCCTCGTGTTCGGCGTGTTCGCTATCACCGAGGAGTACAACACCCAGGCGCCGATGGCCAACTCGGGAGCCCTCATCATCGGCCTGCTGGTAGCCGCGATCGGGGCCTCCGCGGGCTATCTCGAGGCCTGGCCGATTAACCCCGCCCGCGACCTCGGGCCGAGGACTTTCGCGTGGATGGCCGGCTGGGGCGAAGCTGCGCTTCCGGCACCGCATAACTACTGGTGGGTGCCGATTGCCGCTCCGCTGTGCGGTGGAGTCTTGGGCGGAGCGGCCTATCAGCTGCTGATCAGGCCGTTCCTTCCTGCCCGGCTGAAAGTGCCCGCCTGCGACACGGCGATCTCGAACGACCAAAAGGACGGCAAATGAGCAAATTCATCTTGTCGCTCGACCAAGGCACCACCTCGACCCGGGCAATCCTGTTCGACGCCGAGGCGCGCACGGTCGCGGTGGCCCAGCGCGAGTTCAAGCAGCACTATCCTGACGACGGATGGGTCGAGCACGACCCGGAAGACATCTGGCGCGACGCGCTGGCGACGATGCGCGAAGTCATCGAGCGCTGCCCCTGCAGCGCGGGCGATGTTGCGGCGCTCGGCATCACCAATCAGCGGGAAACCGTGGTGGTGTGGGACCGCGCTACGGGGCAACCGATCCACAACGCAATCGTCTGGCAGGACCGCCGGACCGCGGCCGAATGCGAGCGGCTCCGCGCCGACGGCTGCGAAAGCCTCGTTACCGAGCGGACCGGGCTGCTGCTCGATCCGTATTTCTCCGGCACCAAGCTCGCCTGGATCCTCGACAACGTCGCCGGCGCACGGGCGCGCGCGGAGCGGGGCGAGCTCGCCTTCGGGACCATCGACTGCTTTCTACTGTGGCGCCTGACCGGCGGCCAGGTGCACGCGACCGACATTACCAATGCGGGCCGCACACTGCTGCTCGACATCGAACGCGGCGAATGGGATGAGGAGCTGCTGCAGCTACTGCGCATTCCGGCGAGCCTGCTGCCAACGGTGTGCGACAACAGCGAGGTGTTCGGCCACGTCGATACCAGCCTGTTGGGGGCGAGCATTCCCATCAGCGGAATGGCGGGGGACCAGCAAGCCGCGCTGTTTGGCCAGGCCTGCTTCGAGAAGGGAACCGTCAAGTCCACCTACGGCACCGGCTGCTTCATGCTGATGAATGTCGGCGAGCAGCGCGTGCACTCGACCAAGCGTCTGCTCGCCACGCCGGCCTATCGCCTGAACGGGCGGACGACCTTTGCGCTCGAGGGCTCCATCTTCGTCGCCGGCGCCGCGGTAAAATGGCTGCGCGACGGGCTGGGTGTCATCGCCGAGGCCAAGCAGACGGACGCGATGGCAAGGCGGATCGGCCGCAATCACGGCGTCTACATGGTGCCCGCGTTTGTCGGTCTGGGCGCTCCGCACTGGAACCCGGATGCGCGTGGGCTCATCAGCGGGCTGACGCTCGATGCCACCGCAGCTCACCTGGTCCGGGCGGCGCTTGAGTCGGTCGCGTTCCAGACCCTCGACCTGACCACGGCCATGAGCGCCGACGGAGCGCCGCGCCCTGCCGCCTTGCGGGTGGATGGCGGCATGGCCGCCAACGACTGGCTTTGCCAGTTCCTTGCCGATGTCCTTGAGACCCCCGTCGAGCGGCCGAGCAACATCGAGACGACTGCACTGGGGGCGGCTTTCCTCGCTGGACTGGCGATAGGCTTCTGGCCGGGTCTCGATGCGATCGCGCGGACGTGGTCGGTCGAAAAGCGGTTCGAGCCCGGCATGGAGCCGGCCTTCCGCGAAAGCATCGTCGCCGGCTGGCAAGGCGCGCTCAAGCGCGCCTTGCTGTAGTGTAGCCGACTCAGTCGCCACGGCGCGAGATTCCCGTCCGCCAGCGCGCGACAAACCGAAATGGGGCACTTTTTTCGCCCCGGCGCGGCCGTCACAGCAGGCTCACATAACTGATCGACGGCGGCCGGATGATTCGTTCTCCGGCCGATCCGCCGCGCACGGAGAGGGAATATGACCAAGGCGATCTATCTGGGCTCGGCCGCAATCCTCGCGCTTACCGTACCGACGCCCGCGCTTGCGCAGGCAGAGGAACCTGGCGCGCAAGATGCCGCCACGCTGCCGAACACCGAGGATGTGCCCGCCGACGCGAGCGAGGTGGATGGCCTGGCGGCGATCATCGTCACTGCGGAGCGCCGGGCGACCAACCTCCAGGACGTGCCGATCGCCGCCACCGCATTGAGCGGCGACCAGCTCGACGACAAGGCGGTCGAACGCATCGCCGATCTGCAGTTCGCCGCGCCGTCGCTGTCGGTCACCGACCAGGGCTTGACCCAGTCGGTGAACATCCGCGGCATCGGCATCGCCAGCGGCAACCCGCAAGTCACCAACGGCGTCGCCACTTATATCGACGGCGTCTTTCAGCCCCCGATTCTGACCACCAGCAGCTTTTACGACATCGCCGGCGTGGAAGTGCTTCGCGGACCGCAGGGCACGCTCGTCGGCGCCAATTCCACCGGCGGCGCGCTGTTCATCAATACGCGCAGTCCAAGCCTCGGCGGCGTCGAGGGATATGCCGAAGTCGGCTACGGCAACTACGACCAGTTCACGGCCGAAGGGGCGGTCAACGTCCCGCTCGCCGACGTTCTTGCGGTTCGCGCAGCAGGCACCTTCAAGCGGCGCGATAGCTTCTTCGACGACATCGGCCCGTTCAACAATCAGCCCGACCGGTTGAATGAAAAGGCCGGCCGGCTGGGCGTGCTGCTCGCTCCGGAGGCGTTCCAGGCGACCGCCAAGGTCGAATGGGTCGACAAGAACACCGGCGGCTACGCCTATCGGCCGATCCCCACCACGGATTTCGCCCCCGTTCGGAGCGCCGACATCCGAACGCTCACCTACAACGCGCCGACGCGCAACTACGAGCGGGCGTTCCTCTCCAGCCTGGAGCTGCGTTACGAGCTCGCGAGCGGCACCGTGCTGCGGTCGGTGAGCGGCTACACCAACAAGCGGATCAACAATCTTTACGACATCGACGCGGCCTTCACGGTCCCGCCGTCAGGAGCCAGCCCCAACCAGACCTGGGACCAGTTCGTTCGCGAGCGGCAGTGGAGCCAGGAGGTCAACATCATCTCGCCCACAACCGGCGCGCTGAACTGGATCGTCGGTGGCTACTACCAGCGTAACAAGATAGACGTCGATATCGAGTCCCGCGCCGGCAATCCGTTCGTCGATCCGACGGACATCGAGCTTACGCAGGACAAGGAGATCTGGGGCGTATTCGGCCAGGCAGGCTACCATGTGACCTCGAGCCTGGAGCTGCAGCTCGGCCTCAGGTACTCGCACTTCAAGGGCGTCGGCGGCGGCGGCGTGACGATCGGGCGCGGCTCGCCCGTGTTCGGCCCCGACGGCCTGTTCATCGATACCAGCGGCACTCACACCGACGGCCGGCTCACCGGCAAGGCCGCGCTCAACTGGACGATCGACGACGACCACCTAGTCTATGCCTTCGCCGCGCGTGGCTACAAGCCGGGCGGCAACAACTCGACGCTGTCGCAATTCGATCCCGAAACCGTCTGGGATTACGAGCTCGGGTGGAAAGGGGCCTTCTTCGAAGACCATCTGCGCACGCAGATCGGCGCGTTCTACATGGACTACAAGGATTTCCAGTTCGACGCGCGCGACATTCCGAGCGGGCAGAACGCGGTCGCCAACATCGGCGGTGCGACGATCAAGGGCATCGAATTCCAGGCCCAGGCTAAGTTCGGCGGGTTCGGCCTCGACGGCGGCTTGGCCTTTGTGGACTCCGAGCTCGACGAAGCGCCGCTGGTCAACAACCGGCTACTACCGCCTCTCCCAGCGTTCGGGCCGCAATGCGGCTTGCCGGGCGCCCCGCCGCCGCCTGCCTGTTTCGATTTCGGGCCGTTCATCCGCACCGCCGGCGGAGGCCCCAACTTGTTCTCGCCCAAGTGGAGCTACAATCTCGGCGTCGAATACGAGCTGTTCGTGAACGACGACATCTCGCTCACGCCGCGTCTCAACTACGCGTACGTCGGGCCGCGGTGGAGCAACTTGTTCTACAACCCGCAAACCGACTACCTGAAGGGACGCGGGCTGCTTTCCGCGCTGGTGACATTGCGGACCGGGGATTGGACCGTCGAAGCCTGGGCGACCAACCTGACCGACAAGGAGTACGTTACCGGTCAGTCGTTCAATAACGAACTCTACGGTGCACCCCGCGAATATGGTCTGCGTGTAGGTGTCGACTTCTAGGATATCGCTGGGGTATTTCGCACATCTTTCCGAGACGATTCCCACAATTTTAATAGGTTAATGTGCGCCGGGGGGATCCCTCCTCCGTTACCAAAATCAGCATCAGCGATGGCGCCGATGCGGCACGGAGCGATCCTGAGACGGCAGCCAAAAGAGCGTTCGACCGATCCCGTTATCCAAGACTGGGTAGGTCCAGCCCCTTCTCGCGTGCGCAGTCGATGGCGACCTCATAGCCGGCGTCTGCGTGGCGCATCACACCGCTGGCGGGATCGTTCCAGAGTACCCGTTCAAGCCGCTTCGCCGCGGCGTCGGTCCCGTCGGCGACGATCACCATGCCGGCGTGCTGGGAGTAGCCCATGCCGACACCGCCGCCATGGTGGAGCGATACCCAAGTCGCGCCCGAGGCGGTGTTCAGCAAGGCGTTGAGCAGCGGCCAGTCCGAAACCGCGTCGGTTCCATCGCGCATGGCCTCGGTCTCCCGGTTTGGGCTTGCGACCGAGCCGCTGTCGAGATGGTCGCGTCCAATCACGACAGGTGCCTTCAACTCGCCGGTTGCGACCATCTCGTTGAACGCGAGGCCCAGCCGATGCCGGTCGCCCAAGCCGACCCAGCAAATGCGGGCGGGCAATCCCTGAAACCTGATCTTCTCGCGGGCCATGTCGAGCCAGCGGTGAAGATGGACGTCGTCCGGCAGGAGTTCCTTTACCTTGGCGTCGGTGCGGTAGATGTCCTCGGGATCGCCCGAGAGCGCAACCCACCGGAACGGCCCGATACCGCGGCAGAACAGAGGCCGGATGTAGGCGGGCACGAAGCCGGGAAAGTCAAAAGCGTTCTCGACGCCTTCGTCCTTGGCGACCTGGCGAATGTTGTTGCCGTAATCCACCGTGGGGACGCCGGCCTTCTGGAAGTCCAGCATGGCCCGCACGTGCACCGCCATCGATGCCTTGGCCGCGGCCGCAACGCTTTCCGGTTCGCGTTCCCGCCGGTCGATCCATTCCTGGACGGTCCAGCCGGCCGGCAAGTAGCCGTTGACGGGATCGTGGGCGGACGTCTGGTCCGTCAACAAGTCCGGCCGCACGCCCCGCCAGTAGAGCTCCGGCAGGATTTCGGCCGCATTGCCGAGCAGCCCGACCGAAACGGGCGTCTTGGCGGCGACGCTTTCGCTGATGATTGCAAGCGCCTCCTCGATCGTCTCGACGGCGCGATCGAGGTAGCCGGTTCGCAGGCGCATCTCGATGCGGCTCGGCTGACACTCGATCGCCAGGCAGGAAGCGCCCGCCATGACCGCTGCCAGCGGCTGCGCGCCGCCCATGCCGCCAAGGCCGGCGGTCAGCAGCCAGCGGCCGGAAAGGTCGCCCCCGTAGTGCTGACGCCCCATCTCGACGAAAGTCTCGTAAGTGCCCTGGACGATGCCTTGAGTGCCGATGTAAATCCACGAACCCGCGGTCATCTGCCCGTACATAGCCAGACCCCTGCGATCGAGCTCGTTGAAGTGCTCCCAGGTCGCCCACTTCGGCACCAGGTTCGAATTGGCAATCAGCACGCGCGGGGCGTCAGGATGAGTCCGGAATACGCCGACCGGCTTGCCGGACTGGACGAGCAGCGTCTGATCGTCCTCCAGACGCTTCAGGGTCGCGACGATACGGTCAAAGCTCTCCCAATCGCGCGCGGCCCGCCCGATGCCGCCATAGACCACCAGTTCCTCCGGGCGCTCCGCGACATCGGGATGCAGGTTGTTCATCAGCATGCGCATCGGCGCTTCGGTAAGCCAGCTCTTCGCCGACAGCTCCGTGCCGGTCGCCGGGCGAATGACGCGGCTGTTGTCGAGACGGCTCATGGATGTCCTTTCCGGGCAAAGTCGAGGCAGGTGGCGAGCACTTCATGCAGGACGGTGGTGAGCGAGGCCGCGAATCCGGGATCGAAAGTCGGCGGCCAGTTTCCGGGTGCCACCTCGGCGGGTTCGGGAAGGTAGCCGCGGATCGCCAGCTCCATTTGGATGGCATGCACCTTCCTTGCCGGATCTCCGTAATGGCGGGTCGTCCAGCCCCCTTTGAAACGTCCATCGAGCACGTGGCTCAGGCCGCTTGCGGCGCAAACGGACTGCACGGCTTGCGAAAGCGCCGGATCGCAGGTGGCTCCGTCATTGGTGCCGATGTTGAATTGGGGCAGCTCGCCTTCAAACAAGCGCGGGATGCGGCTGCGGATCGAATGCGCATCGTAGAGGACTACTCGGCCGCAAGCGGAACGAAGGCGTTCCAGCTCCGCAGCGAGCGCGGCATGGTAAGGATCGAACCAGAGTTCGCGGCGCCGGGCGACCTCTGCCTCGTCCGGAAGCGCCCTTGCATAGAGCGGCGCACCGTCGAAATCGGTCGTCGGGCAAAGCGCGGTGGTCGCCTGGCCGGGATAGAGCGAGATGCCCGCAGGATCGCGGTTGACGTCGATCACGCTGCGCGAGATCGACGTGCGGACGGTCGTCGCACCAAGCTCTTGGGCGAAGGCATAAAGCCGATCGACCCACCAGTCGGTATCGCGCCGGGCATGCCAGCGCGAAACGAAGCCGTCGACCAGCTCCTCCGGGATGTCGGTGCCCGTGTGCGGGAACGCGACGACCAGGGGCGCAGCGCCGGGCTTGATCTCTAGCCACTCCATCATGCTAGGCCGGGAAGGGGCATGCCAGCGGCCACGGCCAGCGCTCCCGAGCGGACCAAAGCGCTTGCTGCTTCGATGTCGGGATGGAAGTGCCGATCGTCGTCGAGCATCGGCACCGCTTGCCTGAGGCACGCGCGGACGGCTTCCAGCGCCGGGCTCGAAGTCAGCGGCGCGTTGAAGTCGCATCCCTGACCAGCCGCCAGAAGCTCTATCCCGATCACTGCCGAGGCGTTCGCCGCCATGTCGAGCAGGCGGCGCGCGCTATGCGCGGCCATGGAAACATGATCTTCCTGGTTGGCGGACGTCGGAATGGAATCGACGCTTGCCGGCATCGCGCGCTGCTTGTTCTCGGACACCAGGGCAGCAGCGGTGACCTGCGGGATCATGAAACCGGAATTCAGACCCGGCCGCGGCGTCAGGAAAGCTGGAAGCCCCGAGAGGGCGGGATCGACCAGCATCGCAACGCGGCGCTCCGCGATCGAGCCGATCTCGCAGATGGCGAGCGCGATCATGTCAGCCGCGAAAGCCACCGGTTCGGCATGGAAGTTACCTCCCGATAGTGCCTCGTCCGTTTCCGCGAAAATCAGGGGGTTGTCGGAAACGCAATTGGCCTCGGTGCCCAACGTCGTCGCCGCCTGGCGCAGCAAGTCGAGAACGGCGCCCATCACCTGCGGCTGGCAGCGCAGGCAATAAGGATCTTGCACGCGCGCGTCGTTCATGAGGTGGGACGCGCGTATCGCGGATTCGGCCATCAGCGCGCGGAGCGCCGCAGCAACTTCTATCTGGCCTGCATGGCCGCGCAACGCATGGATGCGAGGGTCGAACGGCGTGTCCGATCCTCGCGCTGCCTCTGTCGCAAGTGCACCGGTGACAAGGGCTGACTGGAACACGAGCTCTGCTTCGAACAGGCCGGCCAGCGCATAGGCGCAGGAAAACTGCGTCCCGTTGAGCAGCGCGAGGCCCTCCTTCGGCCCAAGTTCGAGCGGCTCGATCCCCGCGCGCGCCAATCCTTCCGAAGCACCGAGGCGCTCTCCGCCATACTCGATCTCGCCGACGCCGATCATAGCGGCCGCCATATGCGCAAGCGGGGCGAGGTCTCCGCTCGCCCCGACCGAGCCCTGCGAAGGAACGATGGGGATTGCGTCTCGGCCGATCATCGCCTCGAGCATGGCGATGGTCCTGGGCTGAACGCCGGAGGCCCCTTGCGCCAGGCTTGCCAGCTTGAGCGCCATCATTAGCCGGACGATCGGCGCCGGGGTGGCCGGCCCGGTGCCGGCTGCGTGACTGAGGACGATATTGCGCTGCAGCTGCGCAAGATCGCTCTCGTCGATCCGCACGCTGGCGAGCTTACCGAACCCCGTGTTGATGCCGTAGACCGGGTGCCCCTTATCGAGGATCCGGGCGACCGCGGCCGCGCTCGCGGCGATTGCGGCTTGCGATCCGGGGGCGAGGCGGATGTTGGCGCCGCGATAGGTCGAGCGCCATTGCCCCAAAGTAACCGAACCGGGAACCAGGACGATTTCCGTCATTGACCTCTCCAGACGCGGGCGTGGAGGGGGTTGAACCCCATGCGATAGACGAGCTCGGCCGGCCGCTCGACATCCCAGATGGCGAGATCGCAGACTTTTCCCGGCTCGAGTGAGCCTGTCTCCCGCTCGAGCCCCAAGGCGCGGGCAGCGTTGATCGTCACCCCCGCCAGGCACTCGTCGACCGTCAGTCGGAACAGTGTGGCAGCCATGTTCATGGCAAGCAGCAGCGAGGTGAGCGGAGAGGTGCCCGGATTGCAGTCCGTGGCGATGGCGATGGGCACACCGGCATCGCGAAGAGCGGCGACCGGCGGCAGTCTGGTCTCGCGCGTGAAGTAGAAGGCTCCGGGCAGAAGCGTGGCCACGGTGCTTGCGCGTGCCATGGCGGCGACCCCATCCCCATCGAGATATTCGAGGTGATCGGCAGAAAGGGCGCCGTGTCTGGCGGCGAGTGCCGCGCCGTGCTGGTTGGATAGCTGCTCTGCGTGCAACTTGACGGGTAGGCCCAGCGCGCGCGCCGCGGCAAACACCCGTTCCGTTTGTTCGGCGGTGAACCCGATCCCTTCGCAATAAGCGTCGACCGCGTCGGCAAGCCCCGCGGCAGCGACCGAGGGAAGCATGTTCACGCACAGATAGTCGATGTAGCCGTCCGGATTTCCGGCAAACTCAGGCGGCAGCGCATGTGCGCCGAGGAAGGTCGTCACAATCGAGACATTGCGCTCCGTGCTGAGTCGGCGCGCGGCTCGTAGCATGCGCATCTCGGCTTCCGTTTCCAGTGCGTAGCCGGATTTGACCTCGACCGTGGTGACCCCTTCCGAGATCAATGCGTCGAGGCGGGGCAATGCCTCGGCTACGAGCTTGTCTTCGCTCGCTGCGCGAGTTGCGGTCATCGTCGAGATGATGCCTCCGCCCGCGCGTGCGATTTCTTCGTACGATGCGCCGGCGAGACGTACCTCGAATTCGTGTGCGCGGTTGCCCGCATGGATCAAGTGGGTGTGACAATCGATCAGTCCCGGGGTGACCAGCCGGCCCTCGCAATCGATTTCCGTAACGCCGACCAGGTCCCCCGCGGCCTCCGGGGTACCGGCATAACTGATGCGGCCTTCCCGGCAGGCCACGATTCCGCGACGGACCTCGCCGAGGCCGCCATTGGCCATTGTGGCGAGGTTTGCGTTACGCCAGATTATATCACACTGCATTCGCTATCCTTCGCGAATTGTCTATACAAATACAGCAGCGAACAGTAATGTCCAGACGCGGATTGGAGCTGGATGTGGCACTTTGGTTCTCGAGCGGTCTGGTATCCCACGAATGGCATGATGGCGTGCGGATCACCGTCGAGGGCGGCACGATCGCGCGGATAGAAACCGGGGTGGGTCCCGATGCCGATGATGATCGGCATGCCGTCGCTCTGCCCGGGCTACCCAATGTTCACAGCCACGCGTTCCAGCGGGCCATGGCCGGCCTGACGGAAGGCGCAATCGCGGACGGCCGCGACGACTTCTGGAGCTGGCGCGAACTCATGTACGGGTTCGTGGCGATGCTGACGCCCGAGGACATCGAGGCGATTTCCGCGATGGCCTTCGCCGAAATGCTGGAGGCGGGCTTCACGCGAGTCGGGGAGTTCCACTATCTGCATCACGATACCAATGGCGCGCCTTATGCAGACCCGGCGCAGATGGCGCGCGCGGTCGCGGCGGCCGCCGGCGAGACCGGAATTGCACTGACTCTCTTGCCTGTCTTTTACGCGCATTCCGGCTTCGGCGGAATGCAGCCGTTGGACGAACAGCGGCGCTTCGTCAGCGACCTCGACGGCTTTGCCCGGCTGCTGGAAGGCGCACGCGCCGCGGTAGCGGATCTCGTGGATGGAGTCGTCGGCGTGGCTCCTCATTCTCTTCGCGCAGTGACGCCGAGGGAACTGGCAGGCCTTGCCGACCTGGCGCCAGCCGGGCCGATCCACATCCACATCGCCGAGCAGATTCCAGAGGTCGGGGCCTGCCTCGCTTGGTCCGGTGCGCGTCCCGTGAGATGGCTGATGGATCACGCGCTCGTGGATGAGCGATGGTGCCTGATCCATGCGACCCACGTGGAAAACGACGAGCTGGCCGCCATCTCTTCGGCGCGCGCGGTGGTCGGCCTGTGCCCCATCACGGAGGCAAACCTGGGCGACGGCCTCTTTCCCGCGAGCGATTTTCTTCACACGGGCGGCCGCTGGGGCGTCGGCACTGATTCAAACGTTCGCATCGATGCCGCTGAGGAGCTGCGGCTGCTGGAGTACGGCCAGCGACTGGCTTGCGTCCGCCGAAATGTGCTCGCGAGCGAAGGCTACTCTACCGGCCGGACGCTGTTCGAGCAGGCGTTCAAAGGCGGTGCCCAAGCGCTCGGAACGGATCCGCGCGGGCTCACGACAGGAGCGCCCGCCGACATCGTTGCCCTTGCCTTGGACGGACCAGCGGAGGGCGACGGCCACCTTGACCGTTGGATCTTTGCCCGGGGGGCGGTGCAAACTGTTTGGCGGGCCGGCAGGAAGGTCGTCGAACAGGGCCGGCACGTAAACCGCGACCCGATTGCCGCACGATATCGGCGGGTGCTGGAACGCCTCGTCGCCTAGCTTTCGAACAACGGCAGCGCCGTGGTCGACTTGATCTCCTGCATCGCGAAAGACGATGTCACGTCGTGCAGCTCGGTTACCGCGATAAGCTTGCGGTAGATGCGATCGTAATCCGCGATGTCGCGCGCGACGATCTTGAGCAGATAGTCGATCTCGCCGCTCATGCGGTAGAACTCGACAACCTCGGGCAGCGCGGCAACGCCCTCGGCGAACGCCTGAAGCCATTCGTCCGAGTGCCGCGCGGCACGGACGGCAACAATGACCGTGATGCCGAGCCCGAGCTTGTTGCGATCGAGAATGGCTACTCTACGCAGGATCAAGCCGGCTTGCTCAAGGCGCTTGATCCGCTTCCAGCAGGGGGTTGTCGACAGCCCTATGCGATCGGCCAGATCCGCTATGGAAAGCGTTGCGTCCTCCTGCAGCAGCGCGAGCAGGCGTCGGTCGATACGATCGAGAACAATATTCTCCATACCAGCAATCATGTAGAATACGATTTCATATTTGGCCAGCCTACGTCATATATCGACCAAGCTTTTCCGGCTCTCCGCGGCGATATTGCCTCGATCGAAGGAGAGCCAGATGATCGACAGATTGTTCCTCGCGCACCCGCGCAGCGTGGGTGAGAGTTACGGCCGGCATCTGGTCACCGCCATCGGCTTCGCCGCGGCGATGATCGTTGGGGGGCTCGCTTGCCTCGTCCACGCCCTCGTGCCGGGCTTATTCGAGCGGACTGGAAGCAACGCCATCAGTGACCTCCACCATCGCATGCTTTGCCAACGGCGAAACCTTCCCGCGGAGCGCGTCGCCCAAGACGTGAGGCGGTGACCCGGACGGTCGTGAACCGCTCGAATGCGGAGCAGTGCCGTGCGAACGAATCCGCCGTTCAGGTTGCGGATCTTTACGCGGACACGTGCGGGCCCGCGCCGAACTGGCGCTCGCGAACGCGGGGCCTGACGGTCGTTGCCCTGGGAACCCTGGCCGCGGGATTCTTCGCGGAACGTTACGGGACGCCGTTGACGGTCTCCGCCCTGCTTGTCGGGTTGGCGCTCAACTTCCTGTCATCCGATGCCCGGCTTCATCCCGGCCTGGAATTCGCCTCGCGCACGCTCCTGCGCTGGGGCATCGTGCTGGCCGGGCTGCAGGTGACATACGGACAGATCGCAGGTCTCGGTCCGGTAAGCCTCTTGGCGATCATCGCCACGACGGGGCTCGGTTTAATCGTGGGCCTGACCGCTGCGCGCTTGGTTGGCAGGCCGCCGGCCTTCGGTTTTCTTGCTGGCGGCGCGGTGGCCATTTGCGGCGCGAGCGCGGCCCTCGCAATCACGGCAACGCTCGGCGAGCGACGGATCGGGAGCGATCACCTGGCCGTGGTATTGATCGGCATCGCGGTGCTCAGCCCGCTCGCCATGGTCGGTTATCCCATGATCGCGCACGGTCTTGGCCTGAGCGAGGCGCAAACCGGCTTTTTCCTGGGGGCATCGATCCACGATGTCGCGCAGGCCATAGGCGCGGGTTACTCGCAATCCGAGCATGCAGGCCAAATAGCAACGGTTGTGAAGCTCATGCGCGTGGCGCTGCTGACTCCGCTGCTCCTGGGAGTGGCGCTGTTCCTGCGCGTCGACAAGCACTCGTCCGGGCCGCCGATACCCTGGTTCGTAATCGGGTTTTTCGTTCTGGCCGGCATCAATTCCGCGGGCCTCGTCCCGTCCGCATCAGCGGCCCTGGCGAGTCAGGCCGCCGCGGCCTTGCTGGCCCTGGCAGTAACCGCGGTGGCGATGGCGGCGCCCGTGAGCCGACTTGCGGAGATGGGCTGGCGGCCTGTCTTTATCCTCGTCGCTTCCACGCTCGCCGTCTTTGTCGCCGCCCTATGCGCAGCGTACTTCCTTGTCGGGTGAGGACACCGCGAACAAGCGCCGTGGATCACCAAGACGGCCGGAAATGCCCCTCCAAAGCGTGCTCGTCACCGGGATACCAGAATCTACCGAGGGTTACGGGGACATCTCCGTTCCACGTCCGGCGTTCGACTACGAGACACGCGGCACCCGGCTCGATCTGAAGGCAGTCGGCCACTCGGGAATTTGCGGCACGCGCGGAGATAACATGCTTGGCCGTGGTCCACGGGATATTCACCAGCAGCCATTGTCCGGGGCTGACCGTCTCGAGCGGTTGGCAGGTAATCTTGGGTGCGGCCTCCACGTTGATCAGCCGCTCTTCGAGCTGAAACGGCCGATCGTCGGACATGTGGAGACAGAACATGCGGATGGCCGGCGTGTCGGGTCCGAGACCGAGTTCTGCGCGGGAAGGGCTGTCTTCGGGAAGCATGCCGCATTCGAGCAACTTGTAGCCATAGCGACCGCCAGCGCGGCGAACGGCATCGGCGGCATCCCAGATTTCCAGGACAGGCCGTTCGCGCGCCCGGTTGGTCACGACCGAGCCGGTCTTGGGCCGTCGCTCGATGAGGCCTTCGGCGACCAGGCTCTGGAGAGCCTTGTTCACCGTCATGCGGCTGGTCCGATAATGATCCGTCAGCGAGAGCTCGCCGGGAATCTTGGTGCCCGCCGGCCACTTGTCACTGAGAATCGCCTGGGCGAGGGCGCGGCGAATCTGCAGCCAGAGCGGTCCTTCACCGTCGAGCTGTGGGACAATTATGTCTCCAATTTCCATGCCGGACGGGTCCGGCTGAACCTTGGCAAGCATCCGATTTCCTTCCGCCTGTCCGGAATAATGCAGCAATTTCGCGTAGTTCTCAATTGGCATGCGGTACGTGACCGGACAGCAGCAAAATGGCCTTGACGCGGCGTGATAAGGCGCTCAGTTTGATTTGACTATACAAAAGAAAAGTCTGCCACAGGAGAGACTTCGCAAAACCAGAAGGGGTCGTGACAATGTCTAGCGTCCGTTCCAAACACGTCATCCGCACTTCGCTTGCTGCAATCGCCGTCGCGTCGGCGTCGCCTGCCTGGAGCCAAGACGAGCAGTCTTCGGTTGAAGCCGAGACCGCGGGAGAGTCTGACAGCGGCGTCATCACGGTGACCGGCTGGCGCCTGCGCGAACTCGATGTGGAGTCTTCGACCGCCAGCCGCCTCGGACTGGCCATTCGCGATACGCCGGCGACCATCGACCAGATCGACGCGGCAGAAATCCTCACTCGCGGTTTCCAGACGGTCGAGGAAGCGACGGTCAGCCTTCCCGGAGTGACCTCGGGCGGCTCACCCGGTGACCCGTCGCTCTTCTCGATGCGCGGATTCATCGGCGAACAGATCACCCTGCTGCACGACGGCCTCTATCTTGGCCCGGCAAACATGATCAATCGGCCGGGCAATACCTTCAACATCGCGTCCATCGACGTGCTGAAGGGCCCCGCGTCGGTTCTGTTCGGACAGGGCACGATCGGCGGCACCGTCAACGTCATTCACAAAAGTCCCGATTTCGCAGCCGACAGCGTCCAGTTCCTGGCCTCTTACGCCACGTTCGAAACGGTCAGCATGGGCGTCGGCGGAAATATGGTCCTGTCCGACGACGTCGCGTCACGCCTCGACGGCAGTTATCGTAGAACCGCCGGTTACGTGGAGGACGCTCCGTCGGATTCGCTCAACCTTACGGGCTCGCTCCTCTTTCAGCCCAGCGAAACGCTCAAAGTGCAGTTCAGCGTCGATTTCCTGAAGGACAACCTGTCGCCGTACTTCGGCACACCGCTGATCCCGGAGGCCTCGGCAACCGATCCCGTCTCGGACATCCTCACCAGCCAAGCCGGGCTCGTGATCGATCGACCACTGCTCTACAAGAACTACAACGTGGCGGACTACCGGACGAACAGCTGGCAGGTGTGGCCCAAGCTGTCGGTCGAATGGTCACCTAACGACTGGTTGACCGTCGCGGACACGGCCTACTGGTTTCATGCCGATCGCCAATGGGCCAACGCCGAGAACTTCATCTTCAATCCCGGCACTGGCCTCATCGATCGTGACCGGTTCTTCGTGTTTCACAACCAGGACATCTTCGGCAACCAGCTCAGCGGCGCGTTTACGCACAGCCTGTTCGGTCTGGAAAACAAGCTGGTGGTGGGCGTCGACTACAGTCATCTCGACTTTGTCCGCTCCCGCGGGTTTCCCGACGGGGACAGCGTCGATCCGCTCAACCCGAATCCGGGATTGTTCGGTCCCTTCAACAAGCGCGTAAGCCCCACGCGGTGGGACCAGCTCGCCTTCTTCGCCGAAGACGTGCTGAACCTGACCTCCGCCCTCAAGCTCGTCACCGGTTTTCGCGCCGAACGGCTTTGGCTGACTCGCGAGAACTACAACCTCGACGGCAGTTTCAATGCCGCCACCAGCTTCCAGCGGACTCACAAGCCGTTCAACTGGCGCGCCGGCCTGGTCTTCGACCTGACGCGGAATGTGACCGCTTACGCCTCATACAGCACGGGCAAGGATCCGGTCGGCAACAACATCTTCCTGGTGAATGCTGGTGAGGACTTCGGCCTGTCCAGCTCACGCCAGTTCGAGGCGGGCATCAAGGCCGATCTGATGGGCGGCCGCGGCTCGCTCACGGCGGCGGCCTACGACATCAAGCGAGACAACATCCTGACGCTGGTCGGCACCGATACGCTGAGCAACATCGGCAGCCAGTCGTCACAGGGATTTGAAGTTTCCGGCCAGTTCAAGGTGACCGACCAGTGGACGGTCATCGCGAGCGGCGCCTACGTTGATGCGAAATACGGCGAGTTCGTCGACCCCAACTTCGGCATCGACGCGACGGGCAACATTCCTGCCAACGTGCCCGATTTTGTCGGCAACTTCTGGACCAGCCTGCGCGATGTCGGCGGGCTTCCCCTCGAAGTCGGTGGTGGCGTCAAGTACATCGGCAAGCGCACGGGCAACAGCGCGAACACGCTGCATCTCCCGTCCTACACCACCGGCATCATCTACGCCACGTACGAGGTTTCGCCGAACATCTCGGTCACCGGGAGAGTAAACAATCTTTGGGACGAAACTTTCGTCCAGTGGGCCGATATCTACTATCCCAGCCAGGTGATCATCGGCGAGCCACGCCGCTTCGAAGTGAGCGTCCTTGGTCGCTTCTAGCCACAGGTCCCCGGCGATGCGTCCACCGGCTGCGCTGATCTGGTTTCACCGGTGGCTCGGGATCGCCACGTGCTTGGTCTTCGCCGTTTGGTTCGCCAGCGGCGCAGTCCTCGTCTTCAAGGACTTCCCTTCGCTTTCGCGGGATGACCGCCTCGCCTTGCAGCAGGCGGTCGATCTCGACACGGTCGCCATTGGTCCCGCGCGCGCGCTCGCCGTGGCCGGACCGTCGGCATCGGCAGTCAGGCTGATCCAGCGAAGCGGAGCACCGGCTTACATCGTCGAAGGCGCCGGGCGGGCGGTCGCTGTCGATGCGCGATCCGGTGCCGTGCTCGCACCGATTCCCGCCTCGGCTTCTGACGGATCGCAGCAGATCGAATACGATCAATGGATCGTGCACAACCAGTTCGACATCTACCGCCCGATGCTTCGCGCGCCGCAGCGCGACGATGCCGGCACGGTACTTTACACCAGCGCGATCACCGGCGAGCCGGTGCAGCGTACGACCGCCTGGGATCGCGCATGGAACTGGGCCGGCGCGGTGCTGCACTGGGTCTATTTCACGCCGCTCAGGTCAAGCTATACCGCGTGGGATCAGGCGGTCTGGTGGCTGTCGTTGGTCGCCATGCTGGTCGCGATCGCCGGGATCATTCTCGGGATCATGCGAACGATCGTCGCCCTGCGACAACGAAAGCCGTCGCTCAGCATCTATCGTGTGAAATGGATGCGGTGGCACCATATTCTCGGTCTTTTTGCTGCCGTCTTCATTCTGGCGTGGATCTTCAGCGGGTGGCTGTCGATGGACCACGGGCGGCTCTTTTCACGCGGGCAACCGACGGAAGAGCAGACCTTGGGCTATCGCGGCGGAGCCTTGGCCAGCACGCTTGCAGCGGTCCGGCCGGAAACGCTGACCGCCCTGGGACCGGCCAAGCGAATTGATTTCAACGCCGTGGGCGGGTCGCCCGTGCTTACCGTGTTCCGGACAAACGGCGAAGTCGAGCGTGTCGATGCGGCGGGCGAAGAGCTGGCCCCGCGCGCCATGGCCGCCCTCATCCGCAGCGGGGCCCAGGCGGCCTGGCCCGGCGGGTCGCCGGGAACGATCAGCGAGGTGAAGCCGACCGCGATGTACGCACTGGCGGAGGGCTGGCCCTCCTCGGCTCTGCGGGTGCCGATTGCCGGCGGCGGCTATCCCGATCTCTATGTCGACGGCGATAACGGGCAGATCCTCACAGTGATGGACGATAGCCGCGGTGCCTATGCCTGGACCTACTACGCCCTCCACACCTTCAACTTCCCGTTCCTGACCACCCGGCCGGTCCTGCGGCAGATGCTCGTTCTGATTCCGCTGCTTGCCGGCTTCCTGTTCAGCCTCACCGGTGTGGTGATCGGCTGGCGGCGTGTGCGCGCCTCGATCTGAGCCTTTCCTCAAGGAGAACCCATGAAAGACCAACTCTTCCTGATGGCCCCCGGCTTCATGAATGCCGGCCTGGGACCGTTCTATTGCGGGGATTCGGTGAGCGTCGAAGGCCTGCTCGGATTCTTTCCCGACCTTCGCAGCAAGGTCGACGTCAACTACATCGAATTTCCGCGCCCACGGCAGGCGATCGTCGACCTGATCGGGGAAGACAATCAGGGAGTGCCGGTGCTCGTGCTGGCGGAGGACAGCCCCGTGCCGCGGAGCAAGTCCCTGCAAAAGGTCGGCGGGCGATACTTTCTATCCGACGAACGCGAGATCAGGGACTACCTGTCGACACGTTTCAGCTTGCCTCAGGCCGGCTGACGCGGACCAATCGGGTTATTCAACGGCGCCCCCATGGTTCACGATCGCTTGAGCGAGCATCAGCACGAACACGTCTTTCTCGGCGACACGCACGCCGCGCATGAACGGCGGACACGGTACGTAGTCGCGCTCACCGCTGCGATGATGGTTGTCGAGATTCTCGCCGGTTGGCTGACCGGCTCGATGGCACTCCTCGCGGATGGCTTCCACATGGCTACGCACGCCGGCGCGCTTGGAGTTGCTGCGTGGGCATACGCGTTCGCTCGCCGGCACGCGCGAAATCCGCGCTTCACTTTCGGTACCGGCAAGGTGAGCGACCTGGCCGGCTTCGCGAGCGCGCTGGTACTGGCGATTATCGCAGTCGGTATCGCCGTGGAATCCGTGCAGCGCTTCTTCGAACCTTCGACAATCGCCTACGCGGAAGCGACTGTGATCGCGGTTCTGGGTCTCCTCGTGAACCTGGCGAGTGCATGGCTTCTCGGCCATGGCCACCACCACGATCATGACGACGCCCACGGGACCGGGCACGTCTCTCACCACGATCATGGCCATCACACCCATGATAACAACCTGCGCTCGGCCTATGCCCATGTCCTCGCCGACGCGCTGACATCTCTGCTCGCAATCTGTGCCCTGCTTGCCGGTGCCTTCCTCGGCTGGAGCTGGATGGATGCGCTGATGGGTATTGTCGGTGCCGCAGTGATCGGCCGGTGGTCATGGGGCTTGCTCATGGATACCGGTGCGGTCCTTCTCGATGCGGCACCCAATCGCGTGCTGGAGCAGGAAATCCGCGACGCCATCGAAGACGGCGACGCCAGAATCGCAGACCTTCATGTCTGGCGCGTCGGGCCCGGCAAGTATGCCACCATCGTGTCACTCGTGGCCAAACATCCCCAGACCCCTTCGGACTATGCCAAGAGGGTACGCATGCACGACGAGCTGGTGCATGTCACGATCGAGCCACACGCCTGGCCGTGACGCGCCCTGCGCCTCAGCCCACGAGCTTTTAAAAAGAACTGGAACGGGGCCCCTTCGCCGCCGGCCAGATCACGCGGTCAACCAGTTGACGAAGCCGTCAATCCAAGGGGCCGCCAGATTGGGCCGAAAGGACACATCGCATGGTGCGGCTTCGGCCAAAGAACTTCTGTTGCGAATCGTTCGATTGAGTTATCATTCCCTTAATGAGGGCGACCGAATAAGTTAGGAAAAAGGGTTAACTTCGGCGTGTCCCCGGGTCTGCATGTATCGAACTGCATGGATCGAGGACCGATTGGCCTATACTGTTGCGAGCGAACCGAGCAAACGGCGATTGCGCGTCTACGCGTTCGACCCTGCTGCCTCCGTTACGCTGGAAACGGCGGTCATCAACGACGCCGTGATCGAAATTCCGTGGGAAACCCGCTGGGAGGATTCAGTCGGCCTGGGTCCGTCTAACGAGTATCTCGAGGTCGTCGACTACGACCAGCATTGCCGGACGTTTTACCAGCCGCTCGATCCGAACCACCCGTGGTTCCTCGCACAGGACGGGCTGCCACCCTCCGAAGGCAATCCGCAATTCCATCAGCAGATGGTCTTCGCGGTCGCGATGAACACGATCCGCAACTTCGAACGGGCGCTCGGCCGAATGGTGTTCTGGGCGTTGCCTGACGACGACCCGCGAGCGGAGATGAAAAGGCTCGCCGCGGCGAACAAGGGCAAGGCCGAAGACTACCCTCCCTTCACTAGGCGTCTTCGAATCTATCCCCATGCCCTTCGCGAACCGAACGCCTATTTCAGTCCGGGCAAGGGTGCTCTGCTGTTTGGCTATTTCAAGAGCCGTCCCCGCTCCGAGGGAGACGAAGGCCAGTGGATTTTTACCTGTCTATCGCAGGACATTATCGCGCACGAGACCACGCACGCCATACTTCACGGCATGCGCCGTCGGGGGATCGAGCCGGTCAACCGGGACTCGCTCGCCTTCCACGAAGGCTTCGCCGACACAGTTGCGCTGATGCAGCACTTCACGATGGAGAACGTCGTGCGCCACGAGTTGGCGAGGACCGGCGGCGAGCTTCGTTCGGAAAGCCTGTTGAACGGCCTCGCGAGCCAGTTCGGCCACGCGACCGGACGCGGCGGCGCATTGCGCATGGCGCTCGAAACGCTGAAGCGCGAGCAGCATTCGCAGGCTAGAGCAGGAGGTTCGGCGAAATCGGGTGAAGTCGCCGTCAAGACGCTCGCCGCGGCCAGCGAACCGCACGACCGCGGGCAGTGCCTGGTCGCGGCGATCTTCGACACGTTCGTCACGATCTACGAGCGGCGCACCGACGACCTATTCCAGATGGCCGGTGTCACCCGCGGCAGCAAGAACCTGCCCGAGCAACTGGTGGCGCGGCTTGCCAAGGAGGCAAGCAAGACCGCTCATTCGGTCCTTGAGATGTCTGTGCGTGGGCTCGATTACCTGCCACCCGTGGCGGCCACCTTCGGCGACTACTTGCGCGCGATGATTACGGCCGACACCGACCTCGTCCCGGAAGACAGGCTGAATTACCGCGTCGCACTGGCCGAGTCCTTCCGCAAGCGCGGCGTGCCGGTCCCCGGCTGCTTGTCCTACGCACCCGACGCGTTGTGCTGGGAAACGCCGGACCTCGGCCATTTCGCCTCGATGATCGACAATGGCGACGATGGCGACGATACACGTTTTGGCCCCGATGCGCTGTTTGCTGACGCCTTGCGTAACATGACCTTCTTTGCACGGCTCGACAACGACGACGCGGCGCGCGAGGACGACCGGCCGGACGACCCCCGCTCGCTCGATTCGAAGGCGCAGGAGAAGGTCATCGGCGCTTCTCCTTATCTTAAAGGCGCGGCCGGCAAGCGGAACCTTCGCGACGAAGCCATGCGGGTGGTGATGCGCAACCAGCTTGCGCTCCACCGCTGGCTGCTAAGGCCGGCTCCGACGACAAGCCAGCAGCGGATGTGGGAAAGCCTGCTCGGCGTCCGGACGCTGCCGCTCGGCGAACAGCTCGATAATCGTCTCCGGTCGAGCGGTATGTGGAGCCCGTTGTCGATCAAGGCCCGCGAGATCTCGCTCGAGGATTGGGGCAAGATCGAACGTCCCCAGGATTGGCGCGATGATCGGATGACGTTGCGCGACGGTAAGGTCCTTCTACCGGTGTTCGAAGTCCATTCGGTGCGGATCGCCCGCAGGATCGGACCGAACGGGGGCGAACTGTCGCAGATGATCGCCCAAGTGACGCAAAAAAGACGCGGCTACTTCGATCTCGCGCGGCAAGAGCAAGTTGATCGAAACGGCGCATCGCCCGACGAGGAGCCCGACTTCTGGTTTCGGGGCGGGGCGACGATTATCGTCGACCTGCGCGACGGCCGCCTCGAACGCATCATCCGCCAGCGGATCGATCAGGAGCAGCGCCTGGCCAGCCAGCGCGAATTCCTGCGCGCCGATCCCGTCGCGCTGGCGATGGTGACCGGGGAGCGGAGAGAGCTCGACTCCCCGGTCGTCGGCTTCGAGCGCGAGCCTTTCGCCTTCATGCATGGAGACATGTGATGAAGGTCGATCGCGTCAAGGTCCGGATGTACAAGAAGCTGCTTGGCGACTGCTTCCTGATCATCGTCGAGGGCAAGGACGCCGCCGCCGATGCCTCGGCGCACATCCTGATCGATTGCGGCGTGCTGCAGGGGACCAAGGGTTCCAAGGACCTGATGACGGCGGCCGTGCGCGACGTCTATGAGACCGCCGGCGACAAGGGTCTCGACCTGGTGGTCGTGACGCACGAACACTACGATCACATCTGCGGGTTCAAGCTGGCCGACGAGATTTTCGCGGAGCGCAAATTCGCGCATCTCTGGATGCCTTGGATCGACAACCCCGAGGATCCGGACGGCAAGGCGTTGCAGGAACAGTTCGGCCAGGCCTACGCCGCGCTCGCGGGCATGGCCGCCCGTTTCGGCGTCGCGACCGATCTCGACGATTTCGAGACCGAGAAGATCATGGGCATGGCCGGGTTCTCAGGGCCGCTCGCCGTTCCTTTGGATGACGAAGCCGGCGGCACGGCTGGCGGAACCGACGGCGGACTCGGAGTCAGCGGGTCAAGGAAGACCGTGCGCGGCAGCCGGAAGATTTACCTCGCTTTGAAAGACTGGGCCGCTCACACTCGCTATCTCTCCCCCGGCGAGGTGACCCGGACGCCGGGAGCGATCGGGCTTCGGGCCTATGTGCTCGCTCCGCCGCGCGATCGCGAGCTGCTCGGCAGGGCTTTGCCTTCGGTCCAGAACCCGGAGACCTACTTCGCGCTCGCCGGCGAGCATCTCGGGGCCATCAAGTCGTCGCAAGCTCCGTCCGGGAGCGGAACGGGGCCAAGCGAGCGGACCATCTGTCGGGAGGCCCAGAACCATTCGCCGTTCTCGCCTCGCCATCGCTGGCGCAGCTTCGTCGAGCTGCGGGACGCAAAGATCGATGCGAGCGATGAAAGCGCGGAGGCACAAGCGACGCGCTATTTGCAGGAGCGTTACTTCGTGGATGAGTGGCATGGCGCGGATTTCTCGGTCGGGGAACCGCTAAAGCACAGGCGCATCGACGACGCGATGCGCTCGACGTTCTCCTCGCTTGCGCTCAAGATGGACAACAACACAAACAACACGAGCCTCGTCCTTGCTTTCGAGCTTCCGGACAGGGGCGGCACGATGATCTTCGCCGCCGACGCGCAAGTCGGCAACTGGTTGTCCTGGGAGGGAGTCGAATTCCGCGAGGAGGGCAAGGGCCACAGGTTGCCGGTGACGAGCAAGGAGCTTCTCGCCGGCGCCCGGCTCTACAAGGTCGGCCACCACGGCAGTCACAACGCGACCCTGCGCGAGAAAGGCCTCGAGCTGATGACGCACGGCGATCTTGTGGCGATGATTCCGACCGACGAGGAATTCGCCAAGCGGCAATCCGGCGGGTGGGAAATGCCCGCCGCTCACCTGAACGATGCGCTGATCGAGAAGACCAGTGGCCGCATCTTGCGCGGCGATCGCCCAGCCGAGGAAGCGGTCGCGCTGCACCGAAAGATGACCGGCGAGGAATCGGCCGAACGGTTCGCGAAGCGGATTGTCGACGAGGATCTCTACGTCGAATTCACCGTGTTCGACCGCGAGTTGGGAGACGGGGAAGATGGCTGATCCGGACAACACGGTCGCGGTTCGCGACGACGGCGCAACCGCGGTCACGCTATCGGGTGGCGGTTACCGCGCGATGCTGTTCCATCTCGGATTCCTATGGCGCCTGCGCGATGCCGGCATCCTTGGCTCGGTCGACAGGTTCGCCAGCGTGTCGGGCGGATCGATCGTCGCTGGGATGCTCGCGCGTCGCTGGGGGCAGATCGACTGGAACGATGACGGCAAGAGCTTCCGTGAGCAGGTTGCCGATCCGATCCTTGAGATGTCCCAGCAGTCGATCGATGTTGCCGCAGGGCTGATCGGGCGAATACCGGGGCTCAACGGCAGTTGGGTCACGCGGGCCTACGATCGCGTGCTGTTCGGTGGCACCAAGCTGACTGACCTGCCCGACAGCCCGCGCTTCGTCTTCAACGCGACGAGCCTGCATAGTGGCAAGCTGGTGCGCCTCTCGAAGCGCCGCATCGCCGATTACACAGTTGGGGAATGGGACCCGAAGGATATCCTGCTCGCGGATGCCGTGGCGGCATCCTCGGCCTTCCCTCCGGTGCTTTCGCCGGTCACAATCAGGCTCGCGGGGCGACGCTTCACGCCGTTCCCAGATTCAGTCCACGGAGACGATCCGCCGAAGAAGCTCTATCTTACCGACGGGGGCGTATACGACAATCTCGGCATCGAGAGCGTCTGGAAGCGGGCGACGACGATCTACGTCAGCGATGCAGGCGCCAATTTCAAATACGATCCCGGCGGCACGTTCCTGATGTCGAGCCAGGCTTTACGGGTCACCTTTATCATGCAGGATCAAATCGGCGCGCTGCGCTTCCGGCAAATCTGGGACAGCTTCCACACCAGCGATCCAGAGCGCCGGCGCGACGGATTCCTCGTCTCGAGCGACTTCTTGATCGATCCGCGCCCAGCGGGCGGGCCGCCGTACGATCGGAACGAGGCGCTGACCTTGGCTGCGACGCCGACGCGGCTCGCGAAGATCGAGCGCGGTCATGCGAGGCGGCTGGTTAACTGGGGCTATGCGGCCACCGACGATCGCATTCGCGCTCGCGGCCTGCCGGCCGACCCCTGCGCCTATCCATTTCCGGACGATCCGATCTGATGAAGGGGCCGGGCGGGTCGTCAACGAGTTGAAACGGGCCGATTGGCAAGGAGGATATCATGGCGCTTGAATTTGCGGGCAATGCAACACCGCTCGACGATGCGGCGATCGAGGGGGCGGCGAAGAAGCTCGATTGCCAGGTCGCGGCCGTCCGCGCGGTTATCGATGTGGAGAGCAGGGGAGGATTCCTGCCGGACAAGCGGCCGAAAATCCTGTTCGAGCGGCACTATTTCTCACGGCTGACGAAGCGAAAATTCGATGCGTCCCATCCACACATCTCGCATCCGAAATGGGGCGGCTACAAAGGCGGCGCGCGCGAATACGACCGGCTCGGCGAGGCGATCAAGTTGGATCGCGACGCGGCGCTTCGATCGGCCAGTTGGGGCGCCTTCCAGATCATGGGCGACAATTACAAGGTCTGCGGCTTCGGCAGCGGGGAAGACTTCGTGCAGGCGATGGTCTCGGGCGAACCTGCACAGCTCGATGCCTTCGTCAGCTTCGTCAAGAAAAACGGGCTCGCGGACGAGCTCATCAGGCTCGACTGGGCCGGTTTCGCCCGCGGCTACAACGGGCCTGCCTACAAGGCCAACAAATATGACGCGAAGCTGTTTGCCGCCTACATGTTCCACAGCGCTGGCGGTGCGCGGTCCGAAAGCCCGCGGCCGCTTCTCAAGATCGGAGATCAGGGCGAGGACGTGAAGAAGCTCCAGGCCGCCCTGGGCATCGCAGCTGACGGCGATTTCGGGCCGATGACGAAGACCGCCGTCATCGCGTTCCAGAAGAAGAAGGGACTCTACGCCGACGGCATCGTCGGCAAGCAGACTTGGGCCGCGCTCGAAGTGGACTGAGCCGGGCTAGAATTCCGGCCAGTAGGGCTTGCCGTTCCGGCGCCAGTGCACGAGCGGGGTCAGGAGCCCGACCTGGGTGATGAAATAGCGTGCCGCGTCGACTGCCTCGGTGGCGGAGATCAGGTCGTCGTCTGCGAACTGCAGGTTACGGCCCCTGATGATGCAGGCGTGCAGCGTTGCCGGATCGCCCGCAGGATCGACGGCATAGATCTTCTCTCCCGAGGGCCGTTGCGAATAGACGAGGTATCGCCGTTCGGCGACGAGCGACAGGAACAGCCACGACGTTCCGCCAGGCCCGCGATGCTCCAGTCCGACTTGGCCGGTCTCGCCCAGCCAGGCCGCCCTGTCTGCGGCTCGGACGCGGTCGAGGAAAGCCTCTGCATCGGTCAGTGGCGAGAAATTGCCGTCGAGGTCATGGAGCACGATCACTGGCGAGCTTTCACGATCAGTGGCGGTGGAGGCGTCTTTTGATTGCGATAGTAGATGCGGATTTCCTTGACGCCCAGCCAGGCTGCCAAGGCATGCAGGTTGGCACGGCAGTTCGGGCAAGCCGCGCGATCGACGAACAGCTCGACCACGTCCGGCATGTTGCCACGGCCGAATCGTTGACGCGCGAGTACTAGCGAAGCGAGCTCGGCGTGGTCGACGAAGTCGTGCCGGGGTTGCCCCGGCTTCTCGGGATCGATGCCGAACTGGCGCAAGATGGCGAGCAGCTCGTTGCGCTCGCTGACCGACATCGTGGTCAACGCCGCCGCGAGCGTCGAATTTGTGCCGACGAAGTCCTCTCCCTTGACCTTGGCGATCGCCACCGTACCGGAGCCGGTCTGCGCGTCGAAGGGCAGGACACCGCGTTCCGAATGATCGTCGCGGATCGTGTCGATCCGCTTTTGGTAAGCGTCTTGCTCCGCCTGGCTGCGCACCGGCACCCGCGCGCCGCCCGCGACGGGCCGTTCGCCCGGCGCAAGGAAGACCGGAGCGAACTCGAGAGGAATCGCGGTCAGGTTGCCGTGGGCGGAATCGATATCGAGGTGAATCGACAACACGCCGTCCTGATCTGACATGAGCGTGCCGAAGCCGAAGGGCGGAACCTCGACACGAGTGCCGGGCTCGAGCTGCGCGCCGCGCGGTATAGGTTCGAGCCCATCGAGAACTTCCTTGGGCAGTGTGCGCGTCGGCGAAGGCGTAAGATCGAGCTCTTCGCCCATGGCCCGGCGTGCCAGTGGGGTCCCGAGCTCGAGGCCCGCGTTGAAGTCGCCGAGCGTGGCCATGAAGCGCTCGAGCGTACTCGCGTGGCCAGCGAGAACGGGATCCTTCTTCGTCCTGGTGATCGAGCTCATCACGAAACGGTCGAATTCTAGTGCCGACGCCGGCGGCGGCTTTCGGCTCAAGGCGCGCCTCGAGTAATAGGAGAAGAGCGTCTCGCCCTTCTTGTTTCTCAGTTGTGGGTTAAGCATCAGGTGCAAAGCGAGCGGTGATTCCTCGACGATCTGCCGCATCGCCGGGGGCAGGGCGGCGACCTGCGCTTCGTTGGCGGCAAGGTTCCTCGCGTGCTCGATCTCGACCCGGAAGCGGGCCTCGAGCCGTCCGACGAGCGATCCGACGTCCCTCAGGACGTGGGTTATCTGGTCCTCGGACAAATGGCCGGCGCGCCGCATTTCATCCGCCATTGCGCGCATCAGCGTCACACGTTCGTTCGGGTCGGTGCTGAGGAGCAGGCGGCCGAACAGCGCCTCGTTCGCATCGTCCAACCGCGAAAGGATGCCGATGAATTCCGGCGTGTCCGCAGAATTCCGGACAATCGAACTGAGCACAGCCTGGAGCGCGAGGTCGTGCTCAGGATGGCGGGCGGGCGGTGCGGGCGTAGGGCCTTCGGGGCCCGAGGGTTTCGAAGGCCCGGACGCTCCTCCGTCCGATCCCGGCGGCTTCGGAGGTTCGAACGCGCCTCCTCCGCCTGCGCCGTCGGCCTTCGTTTGGGGACCGGCCGCGGGTGAGGTGGGATCGTCATCGTGGCTGAGCGCGACCGGGCGCGGTGTTGGCGCCGGCTCGGGGACGATCCGGCTGCCCATCTGGCCGTTGAGGACGTCTGAAACCACTGAGGTGCGTGCGGCCTGTTGGTCGCCGTAGCCGACGCCGGTCGTCAGAGGCCCGCCGAGCTCGCCGAGGACCAGGTCCGGCCGGCCAAGCGTGGGATCTCCGGTCTGCCGCGAAAGTTGCGCCAGGAACGCCTCGAACACCTGGCCGCGATTTCCCTCGCCGCTGAGATCGACGAAGGCCGGCGGGCGGCCCGCCAGCATCGCTTCGCGCATGCCGGGCGTCACGAAACCTTCGGCGAAGAGGTGGTGATTGCGGGTAGCGAAGTCTTCCCAGGCCGCACGATGCGTTCCGCCGGGGCGTACGTCGACGACGACGCCCATGTCGCGCCGTCGCATCATGAACGGGAAGATCGCCCCGCGCTCCTGGCCGAACTTCGTCGCGTAGTGTTCTGCGTTGACGACTCCCGAGGTCAGGTAAAGGCCGGCTCCGAAATCGTCGCCGACACCCGTGCCGACGAGGGCTAGGTCGATACCTTTTGCGGCCATCGACCGGGCCCGGCCGATAGGAGCGCCGTGGAACAGGAGCATCAGCGGCTCGTCCGCATCGAGCTTTCCGGCCGCAATCATGTGCTCGCGGGTGGCCTGCAGCACCGCGTCGCCGATGGCCTGGCGCAGATCGGGGTCGAGCGTGATGTCGTTCATGATCCGGTGCAGCCGGTCCATCGACTGCACTTCGCCGACCAGGCCGAGCTGTTCGACCAGCGAACGGGTCGCTATCTCGGCTTCGCCCGCCCACTTGCGCGCCTCCGCGACGGTTGCTTCGGATGCGCCGCGCTCGCGCAGGACGTCCGCCGCGCGGCGGTGCTCGGCGAGGCCGGTGACCTCATCGACGAGGTTGCGGATCGCCTTGCGGTCGCCAGGGGAGAGTTCGGTTTCTTGCGATCCCCGGCGGAGCACGCTCGTGTCGTCGTCGGTATCCGCCGTGCGCAGTCCGCCACCGGCCGCCGGCTCCGTAGCGGCCGCGGGATTGGCCCGGACCTGCTTGACGAAGTCGGCATAATCCATCGGCGTATGAAAATTCCGGCGCACCCGATCGCCGGTCTGCGGGTGCGGGAAGTCGATCCAGTACTTGCCGTCGGGATGGCCGTGCGTGATGCCGAAGTCGGTGAAGGCGACGCGGCCTTCGTCGCTGTAGTAGATCCGCGAGCTTCGGTCGCCGATGCCAAGCCCGATGGACTCGAAATGGACCACGCCGAAATCGCCACCGAATCCGCTCGGCAGCCGGCGGATCATGGCGGTGCCGGTCTCGCCCGGGCGATTAGGGTGGAAGTGCGAATGGACGATCCAGTACCCGTCCGGATTGGGGATGCCGTCGACCGAAACCAGCCGGCCGCCCGCTCCGGGGCCTGATAGTTCGCCTCCGGGGAGGATGACCGCGACCGATTTCGAGTTGCCCTGGACGACGACGTACTCGCCGGTCACCGGATTGTAGTGGATCGCCACCTCGCGCGTCGGATCGGCGTTGATCAGGCGGCCGAAATTGTCGTTCGCGGCCATCAGGTCGCGGCTGTCGGGATGCACGAAGACCGCGCCTTCCATCGCCTTGGGCATCGACAGCATGTCGAAGTTTGACAGCGCCGCGACCTGGTGCGGTCGACCGCCCGGATTGTCGTTGGCAGCTTCGGGTAAGGGCCGCCTGGCGCCGGGCTCTTCGCCATCACCGGTGCGCAGCGGGGTTGGACCCTCCGTGTCGTCGTGCATGAGCCCGTGCGGAATGAGGGCACCGGTTTCGTCGATCCCCATGCCAGTGGGCCGAGGCATGGCGGGCGCTTCCGCCGGCTCCGCGGCCTCGGTCGGAGGCCTCGCTGCGGCGCCGGGTGCGGTGTCGGGCTCGCCTCCCCGGTTGTTTTGCAGCGCCCGCGAGATGCCGCTGCGGTCTCCGAAGCGCTCGCCCCCGGCCTCGAGCCCGCCCTGGACCATACCTTGCACGCCGGCCGAGGTAATCTGGCTCAAGGCATCGTCGATGTTGCCTTTGTAAGTCCCCCGGTTGGCGTCGTAGGCGAGATCCCAGGCCTTGCTGGCGGCGTTGCCGACGCCATTGAGCATCGAGCGGGCGGCGACCTGCGTGCCTAGCCCGGCGGTCGGCGCCAGGCGGCCCATCGGACGCATCGCGGCGCCGCTGATCATCCCGCTCATCGCGCCGCGCCACAGGCCGTGCCACATTTCCTCGCCGACACGGCCCTCGCGCCAGGCCTTCGGATCCGCCATGGCCCCACCGACATTCGAGAGGACGCCGTTAAGCGCGCCGAGCATCAACTCCTGGCGCAGCGTGAGCTTGGCGAGCTCGCGCATCCCGAGCCGGGTCGCGAGCTGAGCCTCGCCCATCGACAGGCGGCCGAGCATGGTGGTGACGGCCTTGCCCCCGGCGGCGCCGGCGCGCATGTAGAGACCCGCCGCCGCGCCGACGCCCGCGACGAGTGTCTGGACCGCTACATTGGCAAGGTCGCGAACCAGATCGTCGCGGCTGTAGCGCCCGCCCTTGAGCGCCCAGGTCATTCCGACGCCGGCCAGACCAATCGCCGCGGTGAGCAGCATCGGCAGTAGGATCGAGGCCGCGCCCGCCGTCGCGATCGTGATCACCACCGCGGCGATGACCATCAGCGCGGTAACGAGGAAGTTCGCTGCCTCGTCGACCGCCTGGGTGAAGTTCTCTGCCGTGATCCGGCCCATCGCCACCGCGCGTAGGAAATGGGCGCGCGAGGCGCCGGGTTGTGCGCGGAAGCTGCCGTCCTCGTTGAAGTTGCCGAGATTGACCGGATTGCCGTCTTCGTCTTCTAGGCGGATGCGGCCGCGTGAATCGATATCGCCGCCGCGCAAGCCCGCGATCCGCAGCAGCGCGGCGCGATTGCCCTCGAGCCGGGCGAATTCGTCGGCCGCCACGGTCTGGCCCGCGCCGGTCGAATGCTCGATCTGCTGGTCCATCCGGCGCAGCGAAACCTCGAACGCCTCGCGGTCGTTCTGCGAAACCCCCATGGCCGCGATTTCGAGCTCGAGCGCATCGTCGCCTGAGAACGACGCGCCCATGCCGTGATGCTCGAACAGCCCGAGGCGCTCGTACAGGGTGGGACCGTCCGGATGATCCTCGTCGTACTGCGCCATCATTTCGTCGATCTGGCGACGATCCATGCGGCGCAGGTAACGCAGAGCCATGTCCTTGTTGCCGCGGTCGATCGCGTATTCGATCGCGGCGATCGGATCGCCGTGCTCGCCTGCGATGATGCCGAGCGCGAGCGCCTTGGCGGCCGGATCGTTCTCGAGCGCGGTCGAGAAGCGTTCGCGCAAGTCGTCCTCGACGCTGCGCGGATCGATCGGGCCGATGAACGGCTCCTCGCCGTTCAGTTCGGTCCGATAACGGGCAAATTCCACCAGGGCCGCATCGCGCGCCTCCTGCGCCCCGGCGTCGTCGCGCGGCGCGTATCCGCCGCCTTCGACGGCGTCCGCGGTGCCGATGTGGAGCGCGTCTTCGAACCGTTCCGCCGAGCCTCTCGACTCGGCGCGGTTGAATTCGACCAGCATCCGCGCGCCACGCTCCTGGGGGCTGTCGGGTCCGTGGCGGATTGTCTGCTCGATCCAGTTGACCATGTCGGGCGGCAGGCGGCCCGGCCGGTCCGCCACGCCACTGCTCTCGCCCCGGTATCCGGGCGGCGGGCGGGGCGGTGTCGCGCTCGGGCCCGTGCGCCGCGATCCGGCATAGCGCAGGTCGGCCGCGGCGTAGCGCAGCATGATGTCCTCGAGCTCGGTGTTGGTGCGGCCTTCCGAGAAATTGGCATCGTGGCGGAACGGCGTGCGACTGCGCTCCCGCCTTTGCTCGTCGGACAATTGCGGGGCCAGACCCGTAGGGTCGGCATCGGCCTGCTGATAATGCAGCGTCGATTGGACCGTGCGCAGGTCGGCGAAATTCTCGAGCGTGCTACGCCAGAGCGCGTCGCGCCGCGCCGCGACTGCATCGGGATGCTCGAGACCGAAAATGTCGGACATGGCGCGGTTCGGATCGCCTTCGATCGCCATGCCGCCGGCATTGCGGGCGTTGGCGACCGCCTCCTGGATAGCGCGGCCGCGGTCGATCCCGTGGCGCATGTTGGCGGAGTTGATCGCGTCGCGCAGCGTGATGGCACGCTCCATCCCGCCGTCGCCGCGGCGCAGCGCGTTGAACCGCTCGAGATTCTCGCCGTCGAGATCGGCGGCGATCTCGTCAAGCTCGGAAGCGGGGATCTGCGCAAGCTGAGCGGCGGTCAGATTCTGCAGGATACCGCGGATGCGGCCGTCCTCGTTGGTATAGTTGATCGAGGCCTTCAACCCGTTGAGCGCCGCGCCCGCGGGATCGCCGTCCAGGGCGTCGAGCGCGGCGTTGCGGTTCCATTCGATGGTATCGGTCCCCGCAAGGGTCCGCGTGTACATGTGATCGAACTTGATGTTGATGCCGCGGCGCAAGTTACCACCGCCGTATCGCTCCTCGAGCGCCTTCCCCGACGTCGGAGTCAACCCGGTCAAGGCGGCCATGAGCCCAGTAATGTTCGGCTGGCGCCACGAGTAGTCGAGCGCTTTCCAGCAATCGTTCGTGCGGGTCGTCAGGGTATTGCTGACTTGGGTCTTGACCCGTTCGACGAAGGCCCCCGTGCTGTCGGCTTTGGTTGGATCGGCGGTGACCTCGTTTGCATAAGTGCGGAAATCGGGAGACGAGAAGTAATTGTCGCCTTCGCCCGAAGTGCCGTCGGGTGCGTCTGTCTCGGTCGTATCGGCGTCGGCTTCGCCCTCGGTCTCGCCGGTCGCGTCTTCCTCGCCGGTTCCTTCGTCCTCGCTCGGATTCGTTTCGGTTTCTTCCTGTTCGCACCCCGAGCAGCTGGCCGGAGGTGGCATTGGCTCCCCCTCTTCACCCGACCCGTCTCCACTATCCGTATCGGCGTTCGTATCGGTGTCAGGAGGAGGCGTTTCGGCCTCGTCGCCTTCCTCTTCGCCATCGTTCGAAGGCGGCGCAGTGCCGGCAATCGTCGCGTCGACGCGGCCCTCGAGGTCATTGATCGCGCGGGTCAGGTTGCCGACATCCGTGACCCGCGCTTGCTCGGCGCGAGCCAGCGCCTCGTCGCAGGTCGATCGGACCTGTCCGGGCACTTTGGCCATGCGTTGGAACTCGCGCTCGGTCGAGGCGTGGAGCTGGTCATAGGTCTGACGGATGCTCTCGGCCAGCGCGCGGTCGAATTCGTCGAGCGACCGCTCGCGCTCCCGCTCGGTCTGACGCCGCTGCACGCCACGCTGGGCCGCTGCGCGATGCGCGATTTGGCGCTGTGGATCGGGATAACTCTTCGCCACACCCTCAAGGTTAGCCTTGAGCCGCGCTGAGCCCGACATCACTGCGGAGGCGTATATCCCGGCCGGTTGGTCCGCCGCCTTCGCCAGTTCTACCCGGCTCGCATCGAAGCCGCGTGTCTGGCTGCCGGCGATCGCGGTCAGCACGTCGACCAGCTGACGCCCGCCGGCTTCCATCTGCAGCGCCTCGGCCGAGTGCTGCATGGCCGCCATCTCGATCAGCATCTCGCGGGTCCGGTCGTGCTGCTCGACCAGCTGTTCGGCGGTCGAGGCGTGCGCTTCGACGATGGTTAGCGTCATCTGCTCGACCAGGCCGTCGACCCCGGCGATCGCGCCGTTCTCCGCGGTCAGCACGCTGCGGGGTCCGGCGACCATGAGGTAGTCCATCCGTGCATCGAGCGTCATGAACGCCGTGTCGATCTGGCAGGGCAGGCAATTGGCGAGCGGCGAGAGCCGATCGTAGAGCACGTCCTCGCGAGTCCCGATCGCGGTTTTGTCGGCCTCCGCGTAGGGACCTACGAACTCAACCGCGGCCTCGCGCATGGCCTTGGTTTCCCACACGCCCTGGCCTTCGTCGGCAAAATCGCCGTCGGTCAGGTAGCTACCGGGATTGGTCATGAAATCGTCGAGCGCGCCCTCTGCGTCCCACCGCGCGAACATGTTGTCGCTCAGCGCGTCGTTCACCTTTCCGGGCAGAGACGTCCGCTTGGCGCGAGGGTCGCTCGTCTCTTGCTCGTAAGTCTCCTTCATGGTCGACAGCCGGGCGTAGGCCGTGCGCGCAGCCCCGCGGATCCGACGCCGCAACGAACTGGCGAGCGATTGCAGCCGGGCCAGGGCGCGGTCGCGCTCCTGGTCGTTCGATCCGAGCCGCTTGGAGAGCGTTATCTCGAGCACCTGCAGCGCGAGCGCGAGATCGGCGTCGAGCTGCTCGTGCGCCTGGCGCGCTTCGCGCTCGGTCGCAGCCCCGATCTCGCGCGCGGCGCCGACCAGCTCGTCATAGAACGACTTGCCGGCCTGGACGGCGGCGGCATAGCTGCCGCGGGCGCGCTCGGCGGCGGCGCCAGGCCCCGCATCCTCGCTTTCTCCCTGCTTGGCGGGATCGGGCCGGGGCAGCTCCGCCACGGCGCCAAAGGGCGGTGCGCGAACAGCAATCCGCGGCGCCGTCCTGGGCAGGACGGCCCGGCCGGTGCGGGGGAGGGGGGGTGGACGAGCGCTCACGACGTCGTCGGCCCCTATCTCGTCGGGGCTGCCGCTCCGGCGGCGCGAACCGCGCGAACCGCCGCGTTCCTCCTCCTCTTCCCGCTCCCCTTCCTGCTCTTCCTCGGCCTCTTCTCCGTCGAGGCTTTCATCGAGCGTCTCGATCATCTCCTCACCGGCTTCCTCCAGGCCCGCGACGGGTCCGCCGTCGGCGCGATCGGCATCGACACCTTCGGTGGCGTCGAGCGTCGCGTCGAGTTCGTCCATCTCGCGCATCTCCGCGAGGGGTTCGGGCGTCGGCGCGGCGACGAGCGGGATCGAGGAGAGCGCCGGCGGCTCGTCGAGCGGCTCGTCGTGGACCAGCGCAGTATAGGCGCTGCGCGCGATCGGTCGGTCGATCGCTTCGGTCACACTTCTCGAAGGACGGATCGGGCGAGACGGACGCCGCGAGCTCGCGGGATCGTGAGCCGAGGTCGCCCCGTCCGGCGCTCGGCGACGCGGGCTCAGCATGGCGGAAGCGGAGGCGCCGTGCGGCCCAGCTTCGCATACTCCTCGCCGATGGCGCCCGCGATGTCCGCTGCCTCGATCGCGCGGCCGGCCGCCCGCGCCCGCGCAGCGGCGGCCAGTACGACGTTGCGGATGTGGCCGCCTGCGAGGTCGATCGTTCCGGCTACGGCGTCGAGCCACCGTTCTTGCACACCCTGATCCGGGCCGAGGTGCCGGTCCCACAGCTGGCGTCGGGCGGCGGCATCGGGCAGGGGGAACTCGAGCACCATGTCGAGGCGGCGGGCAAAGGCCGGATCGAAGCGGTCGCGGCTGTTGGTCGCGAGAATTGCGACGCCGGTGTAATCCTCGATGCGCTGGAGCAGGAAATTGGTCTGCGAATTGGCGTAGCGGTCGTGTGCGTCGGATACCTCGGTGCGGCTGCCGAACAGCGCATCGGCTTCGTCGAAGAACAGCAGCACGTCGCCTTGCTCGGCGGTATCGAGCAGCATCGAGATGTTCTTCTCGGTCTCGCCGATCCACTTGCTGGTCATCGCCGAGAGATCGACACGATAAAGCGGCAGGCCGGCCTGTGCCGCCAGCCAATGCGCCGCAAGCGTCTTGCCGGTGCCGGATTCGCCCGTGAACAGCGCTCGCACCCCGGGCCGGTAGCGGGCGGATAGGGTCGGTCCGAGGCCGTTTGCGAGGCCATTGCGCATTAGGATGCGGTCGCGCAGCCGGTCGAGCGCGTTCGCGAGCTCACCAGGGAGCACGAGGTCCTCACGCCCGACCTTGGCACCGGAGAGCCGGGCCAGCGCGTCGATCCGTCCACCGCCTTGCGCCATGATCGCGGCGACGGACTCGAACGTCGCGCTCGTCGCCTGGCTGCCCAAGGCGCGGCCGATTTCGGCGATGCGGCCGGACGACTGGCGATAGCGCGTGGCGACTTCCGCGGCGAGCGTGGGGTTCAGGCCCCAGCCGTGCCACAGCGTCCGCCGTTCATCCTCGCTCGGAATCGCGGTTTTCCATTCGAGCACCGGGCGGGCGCTCACGATCTGGCCGTCGCTGCCGGTCGCAAGGATAAGCGGCGTCTCGAGCCGATCGGCGGGACCCGGGTCGATCGACTCGCCCGGCGCCGCCTCGCGGGCCACGATCGGCATCCGACCGGTAACTGCGAGCCATGCCCCCAGGCCGGGGGCGTCGACGGCCTCGAGGATGCACGGAATCCGGCCCGCGGCTCGGACGGCGACACCGGCGAGATGCTCGACCTCCGCAGGGCATTGGCCCCGAATGACCAGCACCGGCTGACGTTCGGCGCGTTCGAACGTGAGCAGCGACTGGCCGAGCCGGCCGACCTCGCGTTCGGCACTGTCGGGCACGTGAACCCGCGGCTGAACCGGATCGGAGACGCCTGGTGGCGGAGCCAGTTCGCCGCTCAAGGCTGCCACCAGCCACGGCGGCATGTGGACTGTGCGCTC